>CAZLPE010000020.1:15244-36502 GCA_964561325.1 uncultured Flavipsychrobacter sp. | reverse complement strand
ATTGCCAAACCATAGAAACCTACTGCACAAGTATGGCAATATTCTGGGACACCATACGGAGTAAGTGCCCAATCTGGTGGACGCCACAATGTATCAAGCCCCCACCAATACATAGAATATCTCATATTGTCAATATGATTTGGACAAATAGAATACTGCTCAAAGCTTGGATTCTTAACTAAATTCACCTGCCCCATACTAATGGAGCAAGCAAATAACAGCAGTAATGTAAGTAGGCGTTTCATAGTGCGGTCTTAGGTTGGGTGTATAAAAATAGAATGCTATATTTATTTATGCGCAGTATTTTTTGGGTGTCTATCTTATTGTGTGGATCCGCAACTTTCAGAAAAGTAGAAATCTATTTTCGTAATGCAAATAGTATAACGCACCCGCCTAACCCAGATGGTACCTGTGTGTTTGCATAGGTATTACCTCCACCCTCCTACTCCGCCTTAGTCCATGTTGCGGTGCGGCCTATAAGTGAGAAGCCAACATAGCCTCTTACATCTACTTTATCGCCCTTGGCGGTCATTATGCATTTATAGGTTTTGCCGTTTTTGGGGTCGTATACGGTGCCGCCTTCGTAGCCGTTTTCGCCTTCTTTAGCAAAGCCGCGTAGTATCACCAAGCCCAGCAATGGGTCGGTTTGTCGTTTTTTTTCAGGATTGTGTATGTCTGTGCGGGGTTTGCCGTTTTCTTCGGGCGTTTTCAGCCATACTATCTTGCCGTAAAATTTATGGTCTACCGCCTTGTATATCTGTATTTTGGCGGTTTTCTCGTCATTGTACCACAGATTTTTTTCCAGCGCATCGGTTTGCGCCAGCGCCTGTTTGCTGCCGTAAGCCATTGCGCAAAAACTCAACAAGAGGTAGGAGGCGTATTTTCTGACCATAATAGCGTAGATTTTTTACTAAAGTAAGCGTTGCCTCTTTAAAAAACAAGCCCGTCAGTTGGCATCTTTGATAGCTCCTGCGCCGGCAATATCTTTTATCACCTGCGGATGGCCTTTGTACTTTACCACGCCCGCGCCGCTGATATCGGCGGTCAGTTTTTTCAGGGCGGTTACTTCGCCCTTGCCGGCTCCCGATATATATAATACCGTTTCATCGGACTGCAAGGGAAACGCCAGTATGCGGCCTGCGCCGCTAATATCGTAACCCGCATAGCGCGTAGCCCCTCCCTTGATCTCCAGTTTTGCAGCGCCAGAAAAACCGCTTAGCAGGGTGTCTGTATTAATATTGTCTACCACAACCGACCCAGCGCCCGACACGTCGAGGCGGAAAATACGGCCTGTGATATTGCCATGTATTTCGGCATTGGGCGCGCCGGACAGCGTAACCCCATCGATAGTCGGAGTAGTGATGCGCACCTCCAGGTCTGTATTGTAGTCTATGGCCCAGGTGCCATCCAGATCTGACTGTAGGGTGAGCGTATTTTGATCTATTTTAGGATGCAAGTGTTTAATAATGTTTTCGTATCCGCTCAGCTCAACCGCCGGCTGTGCGCCGGGAGTTATCTGTATTACCACCTTCACCGGCATATCCACATCTATAGCCCTAAACGCGCCCACCGGTGTAGACAGGGTAGTTTTAGCGCCCTCGCCTCGCAGCACATTTACTTTGCATGCGTAAAAACAACAAGTTACCGCAATGGCGGTAAGTGCAAACAAGCGATATTTCATAAAGGGCAAATATTAGGATAGTAAATGTAGCTATCAAAAGCGGTAGCGCAAAATAGTTGATGCCATGGCGCTACATAGCTATCGAAAGGTGAAGACTACCGAGCCTTATTAAACTTCCACCAGATACCGGCTACTGAAAAAATGATGCCCAGCGGCAGAAAGGCAAGATAGATGATGCCGCCGTTGAGTCCTTTTGCACTTTTATCGTCCAGTCCTTGCGCAGTTTTTGTACAAACGCTACAGCCCTGAGCGCTTGCTTTGGGCGCAAACGCCAGCGATATCATAACACACAAAAGCAGAAAATACTTTTTCATAACATAAAGTTACCAGCATCTGCGCATATACCCAAATGATTGCGGTCATTAGGGCGAATTGGAGCGCTTTTTTAGGTGTGCGGCGGCCATTGCAGCGCATGGCGCACACAAAGTGTTGGGGTGTTCGTAATATTGTTTAATTTTATTTCGGCATGCCGCAAGGCGGCCGGTAGTTTTTTACACAATAATTTCGGGGGTATGTTCATCAATCGTAAGGTGTTAGTATTGGGTATTGCTTTTGTTGTGGCTGCAGGTCAGCTATTGGCGGGAGCGGGCAACAAGCGGGGCGCTGCGGGCAAGGCAACGCAGGCCATAATAAACGAGGCCGACTACGATATAAAACACCTGAGGTTTGATTTGCAGCTAACCGATACATCGGTATATGTAGCCGGCAATGTGGCTACTACAGCGACGGTGGTGGCCGCCTCAATGAGCGACTACTACTTTGAGCTGGATACGGTAATGACCATCGATTCAGCGTTTATCAATGGTACGCGGTATCCGGTTACCACTACAGGCGGTTTTTTACGCAAAATAACTTTGCCGTCGGCATTGCCGGCAGGCGCTGCGTTTACGGCGCGCATATATTACAGGGGAACGGCGCCATCGGGCAGCGGCTTCTTCAACGGGCTGACCCACGCCCGCACCGGCGCCGGCACGCATGTGGTATACAATGTAAGCGACCCATGGGTAGCCAAAGACTGGTGGCCGGCGAAGCAGTCGGTAAACGATCAGATAGATTCGGTGGATATGCTGGTGACCGTGCCGCGCGGCGTAAAAGACGGTAGCAACGGACTGCTGGTAAATGTAGATACGGTGTCGCGTCCGGGCTATGCCACTTACCACTGGCACACCAATTACCCTATAGACTATTACCTGATATCTATAGCTGTGGCCCGGTATGCGGAGTATAAAACCTACTGGCATCTGGCAGGCAGCTCAGACTCTATGCTGATTCAGAATTTCTTTTTAGATACCGCTACGTTCAATCCCGCCTTCAAAGCCAACTTTGATAGCGTAGGGCATATGATCGATTATTTTTCTTCACTATATGGTCGTTATCCGTTCTGGAAAGAGAAATATGGTATGTGCTTTACCACGCTGGGCGGCGGTATGGAGCACCAAACCATGACCACAATAGGCGTTACGGATACGCGCACCATAGCCCACGAGCTGGCGCACCAGTGGTGGGGCGACAATGTTACGTACAGCCGCTGGGGCGATGTGTGGCTAAGCGAGGGTTTTGCTACGTTTTCTGAGCAGCTTTTCTATGCTCATTTTTGGAGCCCTGCCAAGGCGCGCGCCTTGCGCCTGAGCTACATGGCTACGGCTACCTCTACCACTCAGGCTTGCGGGCAGGTATTTGTTACCGATACTTCCGGCCCCAATACGCTTTTTGATCAGGCAACAGTGTATAAAAAAGGACAGGCTGTGGTAACGATGTTGCGCTACATAGCGCCGAGCGACAGTGTGTTTTTTGAAATGCTGCGCGACTACCAGCGCACTTATGCGCAAGGCAATGCAGGTACCGCCGACCTAAAGGCGATAGCGGAGGCCCACTATGGCGTAGCCCTCGATACGTTTTTTAATCAGTGGATATATGGCAAGGGCTATCCGCGCTATACCATCACCTGGAACCAGATAGGCTCGTCGGTATTTGTGAAAATGATACAGCAGGCAAGCTGCCCCGCAACAACGCCGCATTTCAACACGCCATTGCAACTGCAGCTACACAATACTACAGCCGACACTTTTATGAAGGTGTATAATAGTCTGGATACGCAGGTGTTTGTGTTCGACTGGGCGCCAGCGGTAACGAGTGTGTTGCTCAACCCGGATGTGTGGACAATATGCACCCTGAAAACACCTATAAAACGCGATACCACACTGGGAATAAGCGCATTGGCGCCCGGCAATATAAAAGTGTACCCAAACCCCACGCAGAACTACTGGCAGATAGAAGATTTGGACGATAACACGCAACTTACCCTAACTGATATGACCGGACGTGTGTTGTGGCAAGGAAAAACCTCACGCCGCACTACCATCATTCCCGGCGACAAATTGCCGGCTGGCAATTATTTATTGCAGTTGTCTGGCATAAATGGCGATAGTCAAATTAAGCTGACGCACTGGTAGGGGGCGCTGCGCAAAAATTGAGAGATAACGAGTAATAAATTAGATTAACATTCTGTTTTTGTTTTGGTTGACTAACATAGGTAAGTCAGTGAATTTTCGTGAAGCTATTATTTCCCTATTTCGAACTTAAAGGTTCTGGCAGCTAATTTACCTTGTTGTAAGAAACATTCAGTTACATTTACTATTTTTTACCTGCTCTTTCCAAGTTTGCGACCGTAATGATCACAGTAATTTTGTTTTATTCATCAAGGTTCTCATCGAGTGGTTACGTCGTATTCACAAACAAGAAAAGCTCTGTTCGAAAAGTCTTCATTACGTACGCTTATTCGATTCGGCTTTAAATTTTGCTGAATTGCTATTGCCGTTTGTTGTTTAGCAAAAGTCTCAGCTACGCTTAGCACAGCTTTTTTTGGTTAGTTTTAGTAGTGACTTTAATCGTTGCTCTGTTTATCAAGAGATTTGTTATTGGTAGTAAAGTGAGTTGCATGTCAAGCAAATGAACCGTTTTTCATTTGAGCAATCACACGGACTGTGGTTTTGTTTTAAGTCGTAGATCCACATGTTTTTTATATTTTACTGTTTATTTTAACGAAGCGCCCAAGATTTTATATAAAATACTCGTCCATGCTAATGGCGCTTATGCCAACAAACAATCTCTTTATGTATTCTATTTCTAAGTCAGTTATTTTGTGCTTGGCTGCTTTGTTGCATAGTATTATGTTGTTGGCAATGCCTCATAGTTTGGGCAAAGCAAAGGGCAAGGCGAGCAAGGCATCTGTTGCCAATATGGCCGAAGAAGATTATGACGTTAAGTATTTGAAATTTAGGTTAAATGTTACCGATACATCGACATATGTAAGTGGAAACGTAACGACGGTAGCCCAAGTGGTAGCCTCTACCATGACCGACTATTATTTTGAGCTGGATACCACCATGACGATAGATTCAGCGTTCATAAATGGAGTAAGCCTGCCTGTAACGACAGTTGGTACGCTACGAAAAATGACCATATCTGCACCGCTGGTTTCGGGGCAGGTATTTTCGGCAAGGGTAGTTTATCATGGATTTTCTGTAGGCGATCACGGTTTGATACACGCAGTAACAACGAATGGTACAAATGTAGCTTTTACGGCGTGCGAGCCCTACTATGCAAAAAATTGGTGGCCATGTAAACAGTCGCTGAGAGATAAGATAGACTCTGTGGATATGTATGTTACTACGCAAAATAATGTGGGAATGTGCTCAAATGGTTTGCAAGTATCTGTTGATTCAGTCTCCTATCCCGGTTATAAAACGCACTATTGGAAATCGAGGTATGCTATTGATTATTATCTTATCAGCATTGCTATTGGTAATTTTACAGACTACAAGCGTTATGTACATTTCACGGGTTCCACAGATTCAATGCTACTGCATAATTTTCTAATAGATAGCAGTTATTTATCGGCAACCGATCAAGCGAATTTTGATAGCATGGCGATATTTATTGATGATTTTTCTAAGCTTTTTAACAGATATCCATTTTGGAAAGAAAAATATGGGATTTGCTTCGTTGATGCATTTGGCGGCATGGAAAATCAGACGATGACATTAACTGCATCAAGCTACGTGGGCGTTTTAGTACACGAATTAGGTCACCATTGGTTTGGCAATCATGTAACGATGAATAGCTGGGCGGATATTTGGCTTAGCGAAGGTTTTGCATCATGGTTTACACAATTTTATTTTTCTCAATACTGGAGTTCGTTAGCGGGTAGAACAACACGGACACAGTTTTACGCTCCGGTTCTTAGAGATCCATGTTGTAAAGTTATCGTTGCAGATACACTGAATGAAATGGAGGTATTTTCGAATAATGTGTACTGTAAAGGCGCTGCAATTATCAATATGTTGCGTTATGCCGCGCCCTCAGATAGTTTGTTTTTTAGTGCACTATCTGATTATCAGCGTATTTATGCCAACAGCACAGCAAGCGCTAATGACCTGAAAACTACTGTCGAACATCGGTACGGAATAAGTTTAGACACTTTTTTTAATCAGTGGGTATATGGCGGCGGTTTTCCCCAATATACGGTTACATGGAATCAAGTTGGCTCAACCGTATTTGTAAAATTAATCCAGCAAGCATCGTGTCCAGCAGTTACGCCTCACTACAGTACATTCATTCAGTTGCAGTTAAAGTCGGCTACAGCCGATACGTTTATAAAAGTGTACAATAGCTTAGATACTCAAATATTTGCAATAGATTGGTCGGAAACGGTTGTGAAAGTAATGTTGAATCCGGATGTGTGGACACTTTGTAAACAATTGGGACCAATAAAAAAGGATTTGACCTTGCAAATAGCAGGACAAAAGCAGACTGGCGTAATTGTGCGTAATAATCCTTCCGTTAATTATTGGCAGGTAGAGAATATAGCAGTAAATACGCCCATAACGCTGCTAAATCTGGATGGAATTATAGTATGGAAAGGTGTGGCAGAGACAACGATAACCACAATACCCTGCGACAAACTACCTGCCGGCGCCTATATGTTGCAAGTGGGCGACGATAATTCCACTAAGGTGATAAAGTTGGTTAAATTAAATTGATGAGGTTAATTTTCTGAAATTGTCAACTCCTATTTAAATCCAAAGTCAGTTTAGTGTTTCTTTATTCATCTTCTTTATTCCGTCTTTATTACCTGCTTGGCGGCTGTAAGTTCGGCATACAGCACTTTAATAAGGCCATCGGCGAGGCCTATTTTGGGTACGTATATTTCTTCGGCATTAGCCCAGCGCATTACAGAGGTGTATATCTGCAAGGCAGGTACTATTACGTCCGCGCGGTCGTCGTGAAAATGATATAGGTGTTTGCGTTCGGCCATGGGCACGCTGCTTAGCTCTTTGTAGTAGTCGCGCAGCAGTTGCAGAGAGAGCGGTCTGCCTTCTTTACGTTTAGATATAGAGAAGATCTTGTTTATGTTTCCGCCGGTGCCTATAGCCTCCAGCGGCTGACAGGTGCGGGCGTAGGTTTTCACATAGCGCTTCATTAAGTCCCACTGTTCGTCGGTTACTTTGTTGTTGAGCAACCGTATAGTGCCAATATTAAAAGACTGTTTGAACTGTATCTGATTTTGCGAAAACATGGTTATTTCGGTGCTGCCGCCGCCTACGTCTATATACATATAAGACTTGGTGCGGTTCAGGTTTTCGGCAATATGAGTTTCGTAGATGATGTTGGCTTCTTCATCGCCGGATATGATGTTTATATCCAGCCCGGTTTCTTCTTTTATTTCTCGTAGTATTTCCGGGCCGTTGGCGGCATCTCTCATAGCCGACGTAGCGCATGCCTTAAATGCCTGAACATCGTAAATGTTCATGAGCAGTTTATAGGTTTTCAGCGTTTCTATGAGTTTCTTTTTCTTTTCGTCGCTTACATAACCTTTGTCGAACACATCCATGCCCAGTCGCAAAGGGATGCGCAGCAGGTTTAGTTTAGTAAAATCTACTGTGCCGTCTTTATAAAAAGAAGTTTCTGTTATCAGTAATCTGGCTGCGTTAGAGCCTATATCAATTGCCGCAAGTATCAATGCTTATATTCTTTGTTGCTCAAGTATTTGTAAATCTCCTCTTGCGAGCGCACTTCGGGTTGCCCGTCTTGACGCTGCACATAGGTGTTGGTCTGCTCGTTATCTAAGATACGACCTTTTACGTTCTCTGCAAGCTGTATGTTCAAAATATCTACCAGTTCTTGTTGTATATCCTTGTCGTATATGGGCGTTGCCACCTCTACGCGGTGATCCAGATTGCGCACCATCCAGTCGGCCGATGAAATAAATACCTGCCTTTCCTTACCTGAGCCAAACACAAACACACGCGCATGTTCCAGATAATCGTCAATAATACTTATTGCAGATAGTCTGCCTTTCAGGGCTTTTTGTTCGGTATAGGCGCCGCAAATACCCCGTATCACCATTTTTACCTTCACGCCGGCCTTGGCGGCGGTGTATAGTTTTTCTATCAGCTCATTATCTACAAGGCTGTTTAGTTTTATTATGGCGGTAGCTTCTTTACGTTTCCGGGCTTTTCTGATCTCTGCATCCAGTTGCAGCATCATAGCCTTGCGCATATTCACGGGCGATACCGGCAACACCTTGCAGTTTTTGAGGTTATTGGGCTTTTTAGCGGGATGCTCCAGATAGTCAAACACCCTGTTAATGTCGGCTATTATAGCGCGGTTGGTAGTCAGCAGGGTGTGGTCGCCATAGTATTGCGCTGTGTTTTCGTTGAGGTTGCCGGTAGATATAAACGCATATTGCTTGGTACGGGTGAATTCGCGTTTTTTTATCACGCATATTTTGGCATGCACTTTCATGTCGGGCAGACCGAGGTGTACCCTTACGCCTTCTTCTTCCAGTTGGGCCTTCCAGCGCATATTGGCTTCCTCGTCAAACCTTGCGCGCAGCTCTATTACCACCAGCACATCTTTGCCATTGCGCACTGCATTTACCAGGGCATTGATCACTTTAGAGTTTTTTGCAAGGCGGTAGCAGGTGATGCGAATACTTTGCACAAACGGGTCTATGGCGGCCTCGCGGAGCAGGTCTATCACAGAGTCGAACGAATGGTAGGGCAAATGGAGCATTACATCGCGTTTCTCTATGATGTCCATTATACGGCATGGTTGCTTAAGCAGCGGATGCACAAAAGGTTGCTGGCGGGGCTTTATATCATCAAAAATTGTTGAAGGGAAGTTGATGAAATCTTTAAAGTTATGTATACGTCCGCCGGGAATCAGATTGTCTTTTTTGGTAAGGCCCAGTCGTTTGGTAAGGTAGTTGAGCAACGAAGGATCTATATTTCTATCGAATACAAATCGGGTGGCGCGACCGTGTTTGCGGTTTTTAAGGCCCTTTTCCAGTTGGGCTATGAGGTCGGTGTTTACGTCGTTATCTATTTCCAGTTCGGCATCGCGCGTTACTTTTATAATGAACCCCATGAATTTGTTGAACCCAAATGGTGCGAACAGGCTGGATAGATTGAGCCTGATAATGTCTTCGAGGAGCGCTACATCTGTGTGGCCTTCTTCTTTGGGCAGTATCACAAAACGGGGGAGCACTTTTGTTGGTATTTCTATGAGGGCGTATCGCTGCATCATAGCTGTTTTGGTGCTGCCAAGCACACATGCAAGATAGATAGACTTATCTCTGAGCAGCGGCATATGGGGTATGCTCTCTATCATCAATGGGATGATCTGCGTGCGCACCTTTTCTTCGAAAAAACGAGTGACAAACTCTTTTTGAGTTTTTGAAAACTGTTTTTCGTTCTTTATAAAGATATTCTTCTTCTCGAGCTCAGTAATAATAGCCGAATAGCTCGCATCGAATTCGGCTTGCTGCGTGATGACCGTCGACTGTATTTTGCGCAGTATTTTTTCGGGTTGGGCTTCCAGGTGCATTTTTGCTTCTTTGCCCAATAGCAGCATTTTATTGAGCGCAGCTACGCGCACCCTAAAAAACTCATCGAGATTGTTAGAGAAAATGCCCAGAAACCTTAGCCGGTCCTGTATATGATTGTGCGGGTCGTTGGCCTCTTGCAATACTCTGGCGTTAAATGCCAGCCAGCTAATGTCTCTTATTATGGTTTGCTTGGTTGTTTTCTGTATGAGTTCTTTCATTACCGGTGATTTCGCTGCAAGTTGAATCCACTTATTGCGAGAATATTGTGGATGCCCTAAAAATACTTCAATTTTTCGCGGATAAAAAAAGTTCATAAATATATAACATTGAGCCAGAGGAAATGCGGCTGTCGCAGATGCAATATTGGGGTAAGCAAAAGCGCTATTCAATGGTCTGTGGGTTGTTGGTAAGGGGTAGTTGAGAGGTTTGGGGTCCGCTTACAATGCGCAGGATGATGAGGAGGAAAAAGTAGCTACAATAGCTACAACTTTTGTTTAAAGTATACCGATACACCTAAAAATACTTACTTTTACCCCATGATTGCGACACTGGAACAAGCCGTAAAATTGGGTCTTCGGGAAGAAGAGTTTCATAAAATAACTGAGATATTGGGGCGCACCCCTAATTTTACTGAGGTAGCTATGTACTCCGTTATGTGGAGTGAGCATTGTAGCTATAAAAACTCTATAACCTGGCTGAAAACGCTGCCACGCGACGGCGCTAAGCTATTGGTAAAGGCCGGCGAAGAAAATGCCGGGCTGGTAGATATAGGCGACGGCTGGGGATGTGTATTTAAAATAGAAAGCCATAACCACCCATCGGCCATCGAGCCGTTTCAGGGCGCTGCTACAGGCGTTGGCGGTATTCACCGCGATATTTTTACAATGGGCGCGCGCCCTATAGCGTCGCTCAACTCACTGCGTTTTGGCAAGGTAGATAACCCCAAAACAAAGTGGCTTATAAAAGGCGTAGTAAAGGGTATTGGTCATTATGGCAACTGTTTTGGCGTGCCTACAGTGGCTGGCGAAGTGTATTACGAAAGCTGCTACCAGACAAATCCGCTGGTGAACGCTATGAGCGTGGGTGTAGTAAGGGTAGGGCAAACAGTATCGGCTACGTCGCACGGAGCAGGCAATCCCGTTTTTATAGTGGGCGCGTCTACCGGTAAAGACGGTATTGGCGGTGCATCTTTTGCATCGGCCGACATAAGCGAGAACAGTGCAGAATCGTTGCCCAGCGTGCAAGTGGGCGATCCGTTTGAAGAAAAGAAACTACTGGAGGCTTGCCTGGAGATGATACCAACAGGCGCGCTGATAGGTATGCAAGATATGGGCGCGGCAGGCATTACCTGTAGCACCAGCGAAATGAGCGCTAAGGGCGAGCATGGTATGATTATCCATCTGGACAAAGTGCCAACGCGCCAGAGCAATATGAAGCCATGGGAAATGCTGCTGAGCGAGAGCCAGGAGCGCATGCTGATAGTGGTGAAGAAAGGAAGGGAGCACGAGATACAGCATATATTTGATAAATGGGACATTCACTGTGTGCAGATAGGCGAGGTGACAGCCGGGCCAAACCTGCAATACTATATGCATGGCGAACTGGTGGCCGATGTGCCGGCAGAAAGTCTGGTGCTGGGCGGCGGAGCGCCTATTTATGAGCGCAGCTACAGCAGACCAGCTTATTTTGACCTGATCGAAAAATTTGACTCAAATACCATTGCCGAGCCGGTAGACTATAAAGAAACTGCCTACCAACTGATACAACTACCCAATATAGCATCTAAACGCTGGATATACGAACAATATGACAGCATGGTGGGCGTGGGCAATACGCAAACCAACGAACCAAGCGATGCAGCTGTGATAAGGGTGTTAGGCGCTGAAAAAGCGCTGTCTGTAACAACCGACTGTAATAGCCGTTATGTATATGCAGATCCGTTTAAGGGCGCAATGATAGCAGTGAGCGAAGCCGCAAGAAACATTGTTTGCAGCGGCGGCTTGCCGGTGGCAATTACTAACTGCCTCAATTTTGGCAATCCGTACAATCCCGAGGTTTATTATCAGTTTGTACATGCTATAAAGGGCATGGGCGAGGCTTGTCGTAAGTTTGATACGCCAGTTACCGGCGGTAATGTGAGCTTTTACAACCAAAGCGAGGATGGCCCGGTATACCCAACCCCAACCATAGGTATGGTGGGTGTGCTGGAAAATGTGTCGGAGAAAATGTCTATGAATTTTAAACATGCCGGCGACAGCATTTATCTGGTTGGCCGCCAAACCGGCGACATCAATTGCTCTGAGTACCTGCATCATATATGCGGCGTAAGTCATAGTCCGGCTCCACACTTCGAGCTCGAAGAAGAGTACCAGTTGCAGCAAACGCTGCGCAATGTTATCAGCAGCAAATTGGTAAAGTCGGCGCACGATATTTCTGAGGGCGGAATGTTTGCCTGCCTGCTGGAGAGCGCAATGGTAAATGGTTTAGGATTCAATGTAACAACAAGTCACGGTTTCCGTAAAGATGCCATATTGTTTGGCGAAGGACAGAGCCGCGCTATAGTGAGCGTGAATCCCGAAATAGAAAAAATATTTGAGGCGGAACTGAAAGGGGCGCCATTTGTTAAGATAGGTACTGTAACCGCCAAGAAAGAAATAGTGATTGACAACGAAAGCTGGGGTTTCATCAGCGATTGGAAAGAAGCCTACGATATGGCGCTGGAGCGATTGCTGGCTTAGTACATCACATAATATAACAGTGTAGCGAGGGACAAACGTTCCTCGCTTTTTTTATGGCGCTATATGCTTTGTTGTTTATGCTTCGTAGCATACCTGCGCATACGCTACATATCCTGTCATTGGAGGATTGAGCTTGCGTACGGCTACTTTTATTTTTTCGGCAACCGCAAACTCCTGTTTCAACGCTGTGTGAATGCTGTATACAAATGTCTCGAGCAACTGGCCTTGGCTCAGAAATATAGTGGTAACTGTTTGTTGAATTATAGTGTAGTCGGCATAGGGCCATGGTTGGGCGTCGGGTAGCCAGATATCCACATCCACCTCAAATTTGTTGCCTAAAATATGTTCTTCGGGGTACAAACCATGCGGTGCAATGAGCTTGATGCCGTGGAGGGAAACAGAAAGCATAGACTTAGTTTGAAGGTAAAGGTAGTCATTGCTTCAAAAAAAGTCTATGCTTTATGGATAACCTGAAGTAAAGTATGAGGAGGATTTACCAATGAAGGTCGGGGGGCAATACGTAGAAATTGAGGCCGGGAGGGTTGAGCGTGCCCATATCTGCGGCGCGAGTGGTGAATAGGTTGGTAGGAGGTACAGGGTTGTTGCTCATTCTGTTTGTTCCGCCTTCGTTTATGCTCATAGCTGTAGTGTGCGGCCATTCTATATTGGCAAATTTATTGCCAGACGATTGATTCGCATAAAAAGAGCAACTATTGAAGGTCAGGAAAACGGGTTCTTTGGGTTGGGTATTTATGTAGTTGTCGTTATAAAGTTGCTGCATCTCTATGAGCCATGGGTACGTTATGCTCATAACGTGCTTGGTAGTGTCGAGCGGCACATAGGTTGTTCCATCGAAATAATACAGGCTGTTGAAATATATCGGGTCATAATCGCCTATGAAGGTTGAGGGCGCTATTTTTCCGTTTATCAGGTCGTAGCGTTGCCAATCTATCGGCGTCAGTTGTCTTGCTCCTGTAGCATTTGGTTGCGCCATTTGCATTAATTCCATCGTTAAATACCAGATTTGGGCATTTGCATCGAATCTATGGATAAAGCGCATTGCCAGATTTTCCGGGGCTACATATGGGTTGCCCTGCGGGTTGGTTACTTGATTTACAATACCTATCAGGTCGTCCCACCTTACCA
This sequence comes from uncultured Flavipsychrobacter sp., assembly GCA_964561325.1. GTDB lineage: Bacteria > Bacteroidota > Bacteroidia > Chitinophagales > Chitinophagaceae > Nemorincola. Next base: position 23,046 of record CAZLPE010000020.1, on the reverse strand, counting down.
TAAAACTACTCGGGAACCCCGGATCGCCATTGGTCTGGTTGAGCGAATAGCGACCGGCAAAGGCATAAACAGCCTTGCTTAAATCGGATAAACCGATGTTACATCCATTTGGTGGTACACTCATTTTTTATGTTGTTTTAATTTAATGCAAATATCCGCATTGATTATTTAGGAAACAATAACCAATATCAGTAATTTGTCTCGATGGTAGAGCCATGCCCCCGTAAAAATACCCCCCTGAAAATGGGTATTTTTACTCTTTTACACCTTTAGGAAGCGTCGCATTTTTGCATTGTAAAAACAAACACAATGACTTCCTACAATATTTTCGTTGCCTGTTCGGCCTTCATAATTTTCGTTATCAGCAATGTTTCCGTATTTCTGCTTTTTGCAAAATACATAACTCGGGTTTCGGTGCTGTTTTGCGCATTGCAGATCATTTCGTACTTGTTGCTGGGTCTGCATGGTTTTATGAGTAAAGAAATTACGATACTCAGTTGTGCAAGTTTCGGTATTCTCACTTCGTCTATCATACTGGCGATGCGGATTTACTTTAAATCGAAGAAAGCAGCGTTTTAAGCGCGCAAATTACTGTTGCTCCATCAGCGCTCGGTTTGTTTGCATACATACCGCGTCATTTTCTGCGCCCCCTTTATTGAAAAATATGCCGGATTGGCCTGCTATTACAAGTATTAAGTTCTTTGACAGTCTGGCTATTGAAACGAAAAAGAAAGTAGTATCGACTACCGGGGTAAAAGTACCCCTTCAAAAATGGGTATTTTTCCCATTGTACACTATCTGGTAGCGCCCAACCTTTGTACAAGAAAAAGCAACTGATAGAAACGACTAAATACTGAAAAACACAGCCCCTTATTACCATCACTATAATTACTGAAACCTGATAAATCGACCATACTCACCAATAACGTAAGCGCTATCACCATGAAAACACCACCTTGAAAACGGATAGAAAAGAAGTAAACCTATAGTACTCATCGCTTGAAAACTATTAATCACCAACCAAAAACACCAGCCTTTTTATCCTATCGCCATGAAAGCACTATTAGCAAATGAAAACTCTGTTGTGAATAATATACGCCTTATCGCCATGAAAACACCTTTTATCATCTTGCATTAACACGCTTATTATAATGAAAACAACTATTCTTAATAGCGACATTTTTAACCCGATACATGCCAACTATGTTGATGAATATCCATTGGCGGTAGTTACCGACGCTGTATTGGCCGCCAATATGTTGTTGATGAAAGATGAGTTTTATAAGCGCGTGGCGGCCTTGTCGCCTTTTGCAATGGCTACCGTTAGCCCGACAATTATTGCAGCGTTGCTGCGCAGCGCAGGAATAGGGATAACGGTGGGCGTATATTATTCCATTTGCCCGGACAAAAAGATTGACGGTTTTGACAATGAATGCAACCCTAACGAAGTGTTTCTTAATTTCTGGACGCTCGACAGATCAATAGCCAGTTTGTGCAATACCATAGTACACGGTTGCGTGCATGCCGTTAATGCGCAATGCAGTGATTACTACTTCGGGCATGGCGATGAACATGCCGCAGATAACGACGCATCGGCGCCGTATGCTATAGGCTCGCTTGCTGAGTCGATGATCGGTAATCCTCAGCCCTATGCGTTACACCACGATCCTTACGAGGGCAGAATCAGGCAAATAAAGCAATGTATCCGTTCAATGCCCCGCTATCCGGCATAGTTGTAGCGCTATTTGCTACTGTTAATTACTACTCTAACATTACCATAAAACACCCCACACCATGCTCACCGGATTATTTATTATACTGATCAGAATGTACAAGCAAGCGCGCAGACCGCTAAAGGCTGTTGTAAAGCAATAATCCTTTTTTGTTTACTCCGCTGAAAATTTCTCCTGTCAATGAACAACATTACTCAGTAGGCCGGATTACATTCAGATTAGGAATATTTGCCAGTTAATTCCAATTCCCAACTATTCCACTACCTTTGTGCCGCTATGCAGATAGAAGTACTGAAATCTAAGATTCATAGGGTAAAAATCACGGAGGCCAATCTTAATTATATTGGCAGCATTACTATTGATGAAAACCTGATGGACGCCGCAAATATTATAGAAAACGAGAAAGTACAGGTTTTGGGCCTGGAAAACGGAGAGCGTCTTGAAACTTATGTAATAAGAGGCACCAGAGGATCTGGAATGATTTGTATGAATGGTCCGGCAGCGCGGCGAATAGCGGTAGCCGATACTGTAATTGTGATTTCGTACGCTACTATGGACTTTGAAGAAGCCAAAAAGCACGTGCCGACAATTATTTTTCCGAAGGAAGATAATACGCTGTAATCCGTACCTTTATAGCTTATGAAGAAGGCCCTCCTGACGATAGTACAATACATAGTTTTTCTCGGGCTGGGAATATGGATTATTTATCACATGTTGCACCAGCTCACAGACCAACAAACTACTGAGCTGGTTAATGCTATGAAGAGCATCAACGCCTGGTATTTGATACCTATATGCTTTGTTGGCTTTTTGTCGCATTTTTTCAGGGCATTGCGGTGGCGATATCTGCTCGAAACGGTAGATATGTATCCTACGGTTACTAATACCACATTTGCCGTGTTTATCGGGTATATCACCAACCTTGCAGTGCCCCGCGCTGGCGAAGTGGCCAAGTGTACGGTACTGGCCAAGTATGAGAAGCTGCCGGCCCACAAAATAATAGGCACCATAGTGGCAGAACGTGCATTTGATATAGTATGCCTGCTGATAATAGCCTTTACTGCGTTTTTCTCGCAAATGCAGATCATAAACGATTATATAGGCGAGAGCTTTAAAGAATTGCCGGCAAGGCTGGAGCGCAACAAAGGTATGCTGGCTATGACGCTTGTAGGCATTGGCGTTTTGATTTTCCTGCTCTTTTTGTTTTACCGCAAAGTTAAAGACAACAAAATTGGCCAGTTTATGAAAGAGATGACCCATGGCATCCTTTCTATATTGCGTATGAAAAAGAGATGGCAGTTTATTGGCTATACTTTTCTCATATGGCTCATGTATCTGGTGCAGATATACATTGGCCTCAAAAGCCTTCCCGACACGCACTTGCTTACGCCGCTGGCTGCGCTGGTGGTACTGGTGTATGGTAGCGTGGGTATGATTATCACGCCGGGCGGCATTGGGCTGTATCCCTACCTTGTAGCGCAAATTCTTGCCGCATATGCCATCCCGCAAATACCCGCTCAGGCTTTTGGCTGGATAGCATGGGTGGTGCAGACGGCTATAATAATTGTGGTAGGGGTATTTTCATTACTTTTTATTCACACCTATAATAAGAGAAGAGATGCTAAAACGGCAATGGATAGACCGGAAAATTTATAATCGCGAAAACCTGGTGCGCGAGTGCAATATATGGCGCAACATGGGCAAGAAGATCGTTTTTACAAATGGCTGTTTCGATATACTGCATCACGGACACCTTGACTTGCTGGCAAAAGCCGCAGATCTGGGTAATGTATTGATTGTAGCGCTCAATACCGATGCATCGGTGCAGCGACTAAAAGGACCGGAACGCCCCATAACTAACGAAAACGACAGATTATTTCAGGTAGCTTCTTTACTGGTAACATCGGCAGTTTGCTTGTTTGACGAAGATACTCCCGCCGAACTGATAGCTGCTTTGAAACCTGATGTATTGGTAAAAGGCGGCGACTATACGATAGATAATATTGTGGGCGCAGACTTTGTACAGAATAATGGAGGCTCAGTAGAGGTGATTCCGTTTGTAGATGGTTATTCCACTACCGGCATTATAGCCAAAATAAAAGGACTTTAGAAGAACATATAAAAGTAAAAATCCCGAAAGTTGCAGGACTGTGCATTTTTCGGGATTTTTATTTGCAATCAATTATCGTATCACCTCGTAGTGCAATTGTACGAGGCCCGACGCAAACGACTGAGCAGTAATGAGTTTCAGCGACTGTTGCGTTCGGCCCGGTTTAAACAATGGCGTACCTGAGCCAAGTATAACAGGTATTACTGATACGATTATTTCGTCTATCATATCAGCGTGTAGCAATTCATCAATAATCTCGCCGCCGCCATCGCAAAAAATGCGTTTGCCTGGTTCTCCCTTGAGTTTTTGTACAAGAGCGGCCAGGTCGCCGGAATAAAACGTGGTGGTCCCTATGTTTTCTCTGGGAGTGCGGGTTATTACGTAGCATTCTTTGTCGGCGTGCGGTTGGTCAACGCCCATGCTTCTTACTTTGTCGTATGTTTTTCTACCCAGCAACACGGTGTCTACAGTGGCCATAAAGGCATTGTAACCATAGTCTTCGCCCGGTAGTTCTACGCTATTCAGAAAAGACAGATCGTCGTTTGGGGCAGCAATAAAGCCGTCGGCGCTTGCGGCTATGTAAAGGGTAAGTTTGCGTGTCATACAGATAGTTTTATTGGTTTATTTAGTTAGCAGGGGTTTATAACAGAAAAAGTAGAAAGCCAGCGTATGCCTGCTTTCTACTTTTTAATATGTGTATGTTATTGCTTTGCACTACTTACTACAAAGCAATCGGGATAATTAGTCTTTCTGATGGAATGGGTACCTGTAGTTTTCCGGCGAAACATAGGTTTCTTTTATAGTGCGGGGACTGAGCCAGCGATAGAGGTTGAGGATAGAGCCTGCCTTATCGTTGGTGCCGGAAGCGCGGGCGCCGCCAAAGGGTTGCTGCCCTACTACTGCGCCGGTGGGTTTGTCGTTTATGTAGAAATTGCCTGCGCTGTTTACCAGCGCTTTAGTCATATATTCTATGGCGTGGCGGTCGGTGGCAAATATTGCGCCGGTGAGCGCGTAGGGCGATGTATTGTCGAGCACTTCGAGCGTTTGTATCCACTGGTCGGCTTCGTATACATAAATCGTCAAAACCGGGCCAAAGATCTCTTCGCACATGGTTACATAAGAAGGATCGGTAGTTTCTATAACGGTAGGTTCTATGAAATATCCCTTGCTCTTATCGCACTTGCCGCCGCACAGTATGGTAGCCGCGCCATTGCTGTTTTTTACATTGTCTATGTACCTGGCTATGTTGTCAAAAGATTTTTCGTCTATAACGGCATTGATGAAGTTGGTGAAATCATCAACCGGGCCCATTTTCATGGTTTTAAGCTCGGCAGCGAGTTTTTGTTTTATTTCGTCGGCCAGGTTTGCGGGCAGGTAGGCGCGTGATGCCGCAGAACATTTTTGTCCCTGATATTCGAAAGCGCCGCGCGCAAGCCCTGCAACAACAGCGTCTACGTTTGCAGACGGATGAACGAATACAAAGTCTTTACCGCCGGTTTCGCCTACTATACGTGGGTAGCTCTTGTAGCGCGCTATGTTATTTCCTATGCTTTTCCACATGCTCTGGAATACGCCTGTAGAACCGGTAAAGTGAACGCCGGCAAAATAAGGGTGCGCATAGCAAATCTCGCCCACGAGCGGCCCCGACGGATAAATGAGATTGATAACGCCGTCGGGCAAACCTGCTTCCATAAGAATTTCCATAAAAACGCTTGCAGATAACACCTGAGTGTTTGCGGGTTTCCATACTACCACGTTGCCGCACATGGCGGGGGCTGTAGGCAGATTGCCGCCAATAGCGGTAAAGTTGAACGGTGTAACCGCCAACACAAAACCCTCCAGCGGACGGTACTCCATGCGGTTATTCATGCCTTGCGGCGATATAGGCTGTTGCTTGTATATCTCGCTTAGGAAATGCACGTTAAAACGCAAAAAGTCTATTAGTTCGCAGGCGCTGTCTATTTCGGCCTGATACGCATTTTTGCTTTGCCCCAGCATAGTGGCGGCATTCATTTTATAACGGTATTTTGTAGCAAGCAGTTCGGCTGCTTTCATAAAAATAGAGGCGCGGTGTTCCCAGCTTGTAGCGGCCCACGTTTCGCGTGCAGACAGCGCAGCGTCTATGGCTTCGTGTATATGTTCTTCGTCGGATGCGTGAAAATGACCCAGCAAATGACTGGTTTCGTGGGGCGGGCGTATCTCTACTTTCCGACCGCTGCGCACCTCGTCGCCGTCTATATACATAGGTATATCGCACTGTTCGCTCTTCATGGCTGCTATAGCCTGTTGCAGCGCCTTGCGCTCCGGACTGTGGGGCGCATAGTTGAGTACTGGCTCGTTTTTTGGCGCTACAAAATCAAAATAGGCGTTATTCATTGTTCGTTATTTTATATCTATAATCCGGCGCTGCCGGTGTTTATTTATCGGGGCAAAGGTAGCTATTTATATTTCATCACTTTACAATCGGCGTTTCGCAGCATGCTGATATTAGTTAGCATAGCGCCGCTATCGCTATTATACAGTTACCAGTTTGTTTTTTATGGCATAAAGTACAAGGCCTGTTTTGCTTTTTACATTCAGTTTCTCAAACAGCGATTCCCGGTAGCCATCAATAGTCCGGCGCGATACTATCATTTTCTCGGCCATTATTTCATAGGTGTATTCAGCAGGATCGCAAACCAACTGCAGGAAGTGTTTTTCCCGTTCTGTTAACTGTGGCGGTGGGTGGTGTTTTGCCGCAACCCCCATGCCCGCTTCCGACATAATAGCCGTTCTCAGAATGTCGGAATGATAATAGCCTTCTTCTACTGTATTTTCTATAGCGGTTTTCAATACTTCGGCCGAACAACTTTTGGGCAAGTATCCCCTCACGCCAAGCCGGAACAGCTCGATTATTGTTTTGTCGTCCGATTCGAGCGTTAGAATCAATACTTTCCAGTCAGGCTTCAGTTTATTCAGCAGGCGCATGGTTTCCAGCCCGTTGAGTTCGGGCATATTCAGGTCCATGATTACCAGATCGGGCGTAGCCATATTATCTAAGTCGGCTATAAAAAGTCTACCATTATCGTATTGGCTCACTACTTTATTATTACCCAATACTTCTATCAGCGACTTCAATCCGTTTCGCACTATCACATGGTCGTCTACCAGCGTAATGGCTACTTGTTTTTGCATGGCGTTTTATTTAGATGATTCTTCGAGTATAAAGGTAGCGCCTTTGCCTGTAGCTGCTTCTATATTACAGGTCATTTTAGCCAGCTCGGCGCGTCGTATTATGTTTTTTAGGCCCGCGCCTTTTGTTGACGACATCATTTCGGTAACATTGAATCCCTTGCCATCATCTTTTACAGAAAACCTGAATATTGGCGCCGATTGCATGTTGATAGTAATGTTTTTTGCGCCAGAATGCTTCATGATATTGTTCAGCGTTTCCTGAAATATTCTGAAAACCACTACTTTTTGGTCTTTGCTCAACTTAGGTTCTCCGTCGTACGACCATTCAACCACATATTTGTCTAATTGTCTCATGCGGGTCACTTCCTGATCTATGGTGCCTAACAGCCCTTGATTTTCCAGCACGTCGCTGTTCAGGCTTTTACTTAGCTTTCTTACTTCTTCATAGGTTTCCTTCGCAATATTGCCCAGACCCTGAAAAAGAGGCGCCGATGCAGGGTTGATGTATCGTTGCTGTTCGAGTTGCATATTTAGAAAGGTGAGCATTTGCCCTATATTATCGTGCAGTTCCCTGCCTATGTTCACCATTACTTGCTCCTGAACTTCGTGTTGCACTTTACGCAGCTCTTTTTCTTTATCGAGCAATAGTTGCGCAATTTTCACTTCTTGTGTAATGCGTTGTTTGTTGGCTATAAAAAATGCGATAGCAACGCCGGCTATCAGTAGCAGTATAACCAGCGTTGTGGCTACTACCGTAAATATTATATCGTTTCCGTTCATAGCAA
>CAZLPE010000020.1:0-15144 GCA_964561325.1 uncultured Flavipsychrobacter sp. | reverse complement strand
ATATTACAGCCATAGTAAAGCAGAACAGCTATACAAAGCAGAAAGGAAGCGTTGAAATAAGCGTTTCGGGGCGTAATGAAAAACAGATTGAACAACCCGTAAAAATAAGTGACAATAAGTAAGGCAGAAGAAGACAAGAACAGCTTGCTGGCAAAAGAGTTGAGGCCGGTTTTAAGAAAATATACAGTGGCCCCAACAAACCAAAGAGTTAGTAAGCCATAGCCTATTTTTTTAGCTAAAGGCGTAGCAAAAAGCTGAAAACCGGCAATAGCCAGAAGTATAGTGCTCGGGATTAGGTACAAATTGAAAACCCAGGTATTGACGCGATTGTGCATAAACAGATAAGAGCCGCAGCTTTCTGCGGTAAGCGCAACGGCAAGCTGAATGAATATTATGCGGAACGTGGAATTGTGATATCTGAATGCCGCCAGACCAAAGCAAAATGCAACCAATACACTTACAAACGTCAGACAAATAAAAACGAGATGCATGATTATTGGTGTTTTACAGTTGGCGGCGAGGCATGAAAGTACAAAAAAGACAGTTGTTTGCACAATGGCTTTTTGAAGGTTTTTTTGTGGGCGCTGATGGGATCAGGGTGTTTTGAATCGGGGCGCGGCGCTGTAGGGCGCTATGGTGACCTGATACCTTTTGTTGTTGACCGGCTCCAGTGTGTTTAGATCGTAAACAGAGTACCAACCCGCATTGCCTTTGCAGGCTGTGGCATGGTGCGGCGCCGGGCCGTCGCCCAAAATATTAGCGCTGGCAACGTAGATTTTTCCATACCTATCGTCTACCGCAATGCCATGCGGTTGGTAAAAGTCGCCATACAGTACTTTCACTACCTCGTGGGTATTGTAGTTGATCACGTAAACCGATCCTTTTGCGCCCGGTCGGGTATTGGCCTCGTCTTCGGTGCAGGTTATAAATACATAAGGCTTGGTCATGGAGTAGGCTATTTCCTGTGGTTTGGCTCCGGTTTTTATCGAGTCTAATATCGCGTCTGTATGCGCGTCCATTACCCGCACTTCATTCGTCGATTCGCAGGTGATGAACATTTTGCTGTAGTCGGGGGTCATCATTATTTCGTGTGGGTCGGGCGTTTTTGTAGCGCCCGGTCGGGTGGGCGCCGCCGGCAGACCATTGAGCGATAGCAGTTTAGGTAGTTTGCCTTTAAATGAAAATTTATATATCGCATTGCCGGTTTGCGCTGTTACAAAAAATGTATCAAAAGCCAGATTGCTGGCTATGCCATGCGGCGATACCAAATTATTGGCCGTTGTTTTTGCCCGGTTGATGGTCATTGTTGCCGTATTGATCACGGTAGCCAGTCCGTTGCCCTGCCAGTCGGTAGCCATTAGTTCGTCGCTGGTAGGCGAGTGGTACACAATATTCCATGCACCGCCAGTGCCGCCGGGTAAAAGGCTGCCCACATTTACACTATCTGTAATCTTGTCGGTGCGCGTATCCATCTTGCGAATGAAGTTGCCATTGAGAAAACTCGTATAGGCATATGCGCCATCAGGCGAGACCTTTACGCAATGCGGCATTTCAGTACCATATGGGTTTTGGGCAAGAGCGGTATAGCGCATTACCAGGTTTGTCTGGGCGTCTATTACCGACATCAGGTCGCAGCCCTGATTGACGAGGTATATTTTTTGTCGCGTATCTGCGTTTTCTGCAAAAGGTATTTTACCATTTTTATCAGGGGCGCCAGCGGCTATCCAGTGTTCTATGGTGTTGTATTCATCTTTGGTCAGGTGTTGCATAGGGCGGCCATTCGTGCTCAGCGGCATAGTAGGGGTGGCTCTTATAGCGCCCGCAGAGGTGTCGGTGTTTATAAAATAGAGCAGCGGGCTGTATTTTGGCGCGAAGGCAATTATTTCGGCGCCGCTGTTGCCGCCTTGCAGCAGTTGCTCCCAGGTGTCCATACACAGACCGGCTGCGTTTTGTGCGCTGGCTGCGTTATGGCAGCCAGAAATAGCGCATTTGTTGATGAATATTTGCGCCACGGCATCCGGATAGTTGCTTTCTGACGAATAGATAGCTGTTTTGGGTTGGTGTACGCAGGACAGGGCAGACAATAAGGATACGAATGCAAATAACAAACGGCGACGCATCGGTAGGTTAGTTTAGGTATAAAGTTACCTAAAATGTTGTAGCCAACCGCCTGAAATTATAGAGCAGATCAGGCGCAGCATGTGGCTGCATTAGTTTCTGCTATCTATGCCCCAATACAGTTTTTGGCGTATGGTTTTCAGGAAATTGTGCTCGTCCGGGCGTACCAGCGATACCATAAAGCTTTCTTTTTTTACAGCAATCTGCACATTGCTGCGTATAGTTTCGGTGCGTGCGTCGAGGGTGCAAAGGAATTGCTCTGAACGGCCCTCAATCTCAAAAGAAATCACATTATTGTCGGGCACCACTATGGGGCGTGTGTTGAGGTTGTGTGGCGCTACGGGCGTGATGACGAAACTGGATGTTTGTGGGAAAACCACAGGTCCACCGCAACTCAATGAGTAGCCGGTAGATCCGGTAGGGGTGGCCACAATAAGCCCATCGGCCCAATAGGTGTTTAGAAATTCGCCGTTAAGATAAGTATGTATCTTAATCATAGACGATGTATCCTGCCGGTGAATGGTGAATTCATTAAGGGCATAGGGCGAACCATCGAAAAGCGGAATACTGGAGTCGAGGTGAATGAGCGTTCTTTTTTCTAATGTATAAGATCCGCGCACCAGCGATACTATAGCGTCTTCTACTTCTTCTTCGGGTATTGCCGCCAAAAAGCCTAAGCGACCAAGATTGACGCCAATAAGCGGGATGTTTGAGCTGCCAACAAAACATACCGAATCGAGCATGGTGCCGTCGCCGCCCAGACTGAACAGCATGTCGGTGTTTGGCGGCAGATCCAGTTTGCTGGTGAACAACCGCGGAGTACAAGCGAAAGTGATGTAGGGCTGCAGGCGCTCGTAAAAGCTTTTGTAAAATACCATCTGCAATTTGTGGTCTTCCAGTAATTTCAGAATGCGCAGCAGTATGGGGGCGTCTTTTGTATCAAATGTCCGGTTGTAAAGCGCTACTAACATAGTTAAGTATAAATTCTAAAAGTATAGCTCTGGTAGTTTTACTATAGGGTTACGATCCAGACCAATTGAAATCAGCGTATTTTAGTGCAAAGGAACAAAATACTACTGGCAGAAATCCAGAATATTTTTTGATGGTCTGTAAGTTTAATCAAAGTTTAATTACTTGTGCAAATGGGTCGTTTGATTTTTGGGTGATATAGCGCTTATTCGCTATTGGTGTGGAAGAAAAGTCCGTTTTTTGCAAGGTGATTGTAGGCGAATTCGAAACGTAGTTTTATATCGTAAAATGTAATGACGTCTAAGCCAACGCCAACCGAATAAAGCCATTGGTTGCTGAGCTTGCTACTGCCGGGCTCCGGACTGTTTATGTATCCGGCGTCGGCAAATAATTTTGGGTACAGACGCAGCGGCATGGCCGTAAAATATTTTACATGGCTGTGGTAAGTGTTGTTAAATAGTTCGCGTTTCAGATCAAAGCGCACCAGACCATAATTGCCGCCGTCTATTACGTAATATTCGTAGCCCCGCACATAGTCGGTTTGCGTGCCCAGTCCGCTCCTAAAGTAGTATGGCTGCCGTTCTGGCAACATCAGTCGACTGCGGAGTATAACGTTTGTATACCATTTATTGGCAATTCTGCGGAAGGCGCCCGCTTCAATATTCACAAACGATTGTACATCTATGCCCTCCATACCCTTGCGAACTACAGCCTGCACTACTATTTTTTCGCCCTTTAGCGAGTAGTTCCAGTTGTCTACTTTGTTGAGTTCATATCTATAGCTCAGCTCTATAAACCGGGCATTCCGGCTACCGGCATCGTAGTAGGAGGGGTTGAGGCGTAGCACGGTGTCGCTTACCCAATAATCTTTATAGCTCAGCTGCAGTATGTGTCTGGAAGCATATGCCGGGCGGTACATATAGCTAAGTCCACCCTCCAGTTGGCGCAAGATAACCGGGCCATTGTAGCCGCCTGTATACGCCAGTTTGTCGGCATTGGTAGCAAAGTAGGTTTGTCTGCTTTGGGCTGCGCTCAGGTTGATGCCCAGCCCGTGGGTTAGCCCTTTGTTCAGGTAAGGGCGCATATAGTTGACCGCCAGTTTTTGGGTGTATCCTATCTGTGCCGTTATCGCCAGCCATTCCAGTCGCCCTCTGAAGTTTTTATCGGTAACGGTTATTCCTACAGAAGCCCGTTGCAATTCGTGGTTTTGTTCTACCCACCACGTATTCAGGTTGCGGTCGGCAAACTGCAAGGTCATAGAGGGGAGTATGTACCATCGTTCCTTCACTTTTATACGCCACGCAATTTCGCCGCCGGTAGTGTCTGTTTGCTGGTCAACTTCGTTGAATAACTGCAGATTGAAGAGGCGTAATTTATTTTGAAATAAGAGTGCAGGCAGGGAGTCGGCAACAATGGAGTCGCCCTCTTTAATGCTAATTTCGCGCAATATCACCTGACTTTTTGTTTTGGTGTTTCCCTCTATGCGAAGGCTCGACAGTCGTAGTTTGCGGTATGCCGGCGTTTGTTTTTCAGTTGTATATTCCGTTTGTCCGTAACCGTGGTTACCGATAAGACAAAAAGCTAATAGCAATACCGAAAAATAGTTCATATACAATTCGGGCGCAAGATAATCAGTTTGTCGCTAACCATTCTTTTTTGCCCTCAGCCAACGTTTCCCTATTTATTGCAGGAAACAATAAATTTGTTGAAGCGTTTTGCGCATTTAACCTACATAGAGTAATGAAGGCAGGCAAGCAAACTACAAATCAAAAAGACCAGACGGTTGCGGCGGCTCCTGCAGCGCCGCCATTTGCAAAAACAGTATGGCTGACAGTCGCGCTGGCGGTACTTGCATTTATTGCCTATGCCAATACGCTGGGTCACGGTTTTGCACTCGACGACCGGGCTACTATTTTGGGTAATCCGTATGTGGCCAAAGGCGTAGCGGGTATACCTGAATTGTTTTCGACGCCCTACCATCCGAACAGTATTCAAAATCTGCAATCTACGCATACCGGCGACCGGCTATACCGACCGTTGGCGCTTGCATTGTTTGCCATAGAAAAATCGGTAACCAACCTTGATCCCACTTCGGGACACCTGATTAACGCGCTGTTGTTTTGCGGCTGCGTGGTAATGCTGTTTTATTTTGTGCTTGGCCTGTTTGGTAACAGCAGGGCTCCGCTGGCGTTTATTACCGCGGCGCTTTTTGCTGTGCATCCCATTCATACCGAAGTAGTGGCCAACTTAAAAAGCAGCGACGAACTACTTTGTTTTTTTATGGGTATCCTTTCGCTGAATATGTTTATGGGTTTTGTGCAAACCGGACGAACTTGGCGATTGGCGGCGGGTGGTATATCGTTGTTGCTTGCGCTACTCAGTAAAGAAACTGTCGTAAGCTTTGCTGTTGTCATACCCTTCGTTTTTTTCGTTTACAAAAATGAAACATACAGCAGAAGCATAGCGGTAACGGCATGCGCACTGGCCGCTTTTGCACTATGGTGGGGCGTCCGCTATATGGTGTTTCGACAGTACGACACCTACGATCCTGTTTTGTTTATGTTCAATCCGCTCTCTGGCGCGCCATCAGTCAACGCGCGTATTGCCACGGCATTTCTTGTTATGGGGCAGTACTTACGGTTACTTATTGCGCCCTACCCTCTGGTGTGTATGTATAGCTACCCAGCTATCCCATTTGCTTCGTTTGGCGATTTTTGGGTCTTGCTCTCGTGTGCGGCGTACTTGGTTATGCTCTTTGGCGCTATATGGTTATTAGTGCGCCGGCCAAAGAGTCCTTTAGCGTTTGCTGCTGTATTTTACCTGACTACTATGGCGTTATTTTCTAACCTGTTTGTTACCATTGGGGCAATAATGGCAGAACGTTTTTTGTTTTTTGGTTCAGTTGGGTTTTGTCTTGCAGCGGCAACAGGTATAGAAAGTATGCTTGATCGTTCGGGCAAGTGGTCGGTAAATGGGTTGTGGAGGTCGCGCGCCGCATATGTGTTTGTACCCGTAATAGGTTTGTACCTTACACTGACAATAAACCGGAATAGCGAGTGGCAGAATAGCCTCACGGTGTTGACTGCTGATGTAGCGAAAGCGCCCAATGATGCGAGCCTGCTGTATAGTCTGGGTAACGAATATATGAGTACCGTATTTGCTGCTGAAACCTCGCCTTTGGGCAGGCAGCGGGCATTGGAAAGCGGCTTAAGCTATATGCGGCAGTCGCTGGCGCTGTATGCCGACAATGTGGTATGCCATACCGATATGCAATATGCTTTTGTACAGTTGCAACAATACGATTCTGCTGAAATTCATGGCGCTGCCGCCCTCAGGGTAGCGCCCGATAATCAGGTGGCGCTCAAGAATCTGGGTATAGCGTGCTTTGGCAATAAAAAGTATGATAAAGCAATTGCAGCTTTTCGTAAAGGCATACAACTTGCGCAATGGGATATGATACTGTATAGCAATATTGCGCAATGCTTTAATCAAACGGCGCAATACGATTCGGTGATAGCTTACTGCCGCATGGCTATACAGCAAGATGCCGGCTATGGTAAGGCCTATATGGATATGGCGGCAGCCTATGCGCGCGCAGGTGTGCGCGATTCGGCATTGAAGTACCAGGCTATAGCGCAGCGGTACAATCCGGGGTTTAGGTTGTAGGGGGCTTGTGGATAGATTGCTTAGGGTGTTAGGGCGCCTTTTCATTCGTATTTTTATTTAGCCTACCTTTATGACGCTAAATATCCTTTCTAAGTATGAAAAAGTACATATACCTACTAATACCCGCATTGCTCGCGCTGCCTACCTATCTGGGCGCACAAACTATAATAACCGTTGCCGGCGCTGAGCGCGCCGGATATAGCGGCGATACCGGACTGGCGGTGTCGGCGCAACTGCACTGGCCTAAGGGCGTGGCGCTGAGCAAAACCGGTGAATTGTATATAGCCGATGCGCTAAACAATGTAGTGCGTAAGGTGGCGCGCAATGGAATTATAACTACCATAGCAGGTACGGGTTATCAGGCTGGCACAGGTACGGGTGGTTTTGGCGGCGACACTGGTCCTGCCACTGCAGCGCGTTTGTTTAATCCAACAGGAGTAGCTGTCGATACTGGTAACAATATTTTTATTGCCGACCGGGGCAATCACCGCATCCGTAAAGTAGATACGGCGGGAATTATTACAACAATAGCGGGCACAGGCGTGGCTGGCGCACTTGGCGATGGGGCTGCCGCTAACCTTGCGCAGCTAAACGGGCCGGCGCGTGTGGCGGTAGATACTTTCGGGAATATATATATAGCAGACGAAATGAACAGCCGCATCCGTTTGATTAATGCTGGCGGCACCATAACAACGTTTGCCGGAAACGGAATACCGGGCTATTCCGGCGATGGCGCTGCCGCCAATGCAGCGCAACTGTACAATCCTGCCGATGTGGCGGTAGATGCGCTTGGCGTGGTGTACATAGCCGATACGTACAACAATGTAGTGCGAAAGGTAGACCTTACAGGCACAATAACTACTATAGCGGGTACAGGTGTGCCAGGTTGGAGCGGCGACTCTCGCCCAGCAATTATTGGCCAATTGTTTCAGCCGTCGGGCGTAGCGGTCGATTATCTGGGATACCTCTATATATCCGACCTTGGCAATGAGCGTATACGCAAGGTTAGTCCTTCTAACTTGCTGAGCACGCTGGCCGGCAATGGGGCAGGCGCTTACAGCGGCGATGGCGGCCCGGCGAAGGTTGCATCCCTGTGGTTTCCGCAGGGGCTAGTTGCCGACCGCAATGGCGGGGTATATGTGGCCGATCAGGGCAACAACAGGGTGCGTTTTATCAGTTCGTCTATTTTTGTAAACACTGTAGAAAACACAATAGACAGGGTGAGCATATTCCCTAATCCTGCAAACGGCGTATTTAGGCTGCAGGTGTTTTCGGCTACAGACGAGGCGCTGGATGTAATGATATATAACACCGCCGGACAAAAGGCATATGAACTTAGCGGACGTACTAATAAAGCTATTGAAGTTAGGCCAGAACTGGCTCCCGGTATGTATCTGCTGCAAGCCAAGACTGCCGGCGGCAAATACACAGAGCGATTGATGATACAATAAGCATTGCACAGCTTTTTGCTATGGAAGTAACAAGCAGTGGGCGGAGTGATTTATACATTCGCCCGCTGCTTTTTTTATTTTTTGTCCTTCATCAGGTGATTGTTTATCATCACTCGGCCTTCGGCGTCTTTGGTAATAATGGTAGCATCTATATGCCTGAGCTGTAGTTCGTCCATTACTTTGTAGGTGGGTCTTGGCGTGTTGTGCAGCACACACCTGATGGCGGTACAATTTATTTTGGCCACAAAAAATACCGACGACCTAAACCACATTCCTTTATTGTCGAGGCTTTGTTTGGTCAGCGCGTCGCGGAAGTCTATTACATTACCGGCGCTGTCGAGCGATTGCAGTGTATAGTATGGCGAACGATAATCTTTATCGTCGAGTAAAAACCAGCAACTGAATTCGTAAGGTTCATTATCCGGTAATTTACCTAATGGTATTGTAACCATCACTTGTTCTTCGGTTTTGTACTCGTCGCACGAGCCTGCTCCAAAGAATTTTTCTGCAGCGTGAGCGGTATCGAAATGCTCAATGTAGCAGGGCGACTTAGCGTTGATTATTGTGTCTTTAGCTTGTATGCTATTAGCCAATGCCATTACACTATCCTGTATTCTTTTGTCGTTGGCCCTAATGCGGTCGGGGTAGCATGCGTAGATATAGGCGCTGTACTTGTGGTCTATGAGGTCTGATGCTTTGAGCAGATATTCGTGATCGGGATCTAAAAAAACACCATCATAGTGAATAAGCAGGAAAGGTTTATTGCTTTTCAGATCGCGCAGGGTAGGGCGGTCGGCAAAGGGGCCGCCAACCAGTTTAACCTGTTTTTCGGTTATAGACCACGATGTGCGCGACATCATAACATCAACAATAGGTAGATGAAACAGCAGCGAAGGGCGCATGCCTATAGATAGCTGCCAACTTGGATCGTCGCCAACCCATAGTTTTTCTGAACCAGACATAAAGAAGGGGAACAGAATAATGCCTTGAAAGTCGCTGCCCTTGTAGTGATGTTGTGCAAGGAATGCAGGCCAGTTTTGGTCGTTTTTATAATAAAATTCGTTACAAACATTCAAGCCGTTGGCTATGTATTCGCGTGTGTGCTTAATCAGTGCGCTGGCTTCAAAGCTCCATACGGCAAGCGCAACTACAAGGGCGCCATAACCGGCAATAAAATTGCGCTTATTTAAATAATGGCTAAATATGCGGTGCACTACGATAGCGCCATAGATAGCCGTAATGTAGTAGAAGATCCAGCTAAAACGGGCCATGGCTCTAAACTGTTTGAAAATGGACAGATAATTGAGCGCCCACTCCATATGCCAGATAAAGGGCGCCCCCATAGCCAGCAGTAGCGAACCGAGCGCCACAAAAACCCAAACGATAGAGAACCGCTGCTCAGATACAAGCAGCGTATCGGTTTCTTTTTTTCTGATTGTTTTTACCAGACCTATTGCAAATGAAATCAATACAGCAAAAAACACAACGAAGCCCAAATAGGTATATCCCTCCTGACCATCGGATATGGTTTGGAAACCTTTCTTTTCGCGTAGGTAAGTCCAGATGGGCGAATAGGGCGATGTGACAATGTCTTTTATATGCGTTACTGTTTCCAGTGTGTTGAGCGGAAACGATGGGCGATCTTTAAGCGGGTCGGTCAGGAAAATCACCAGTTTGATGATAGCAAACAAACCGGCAGCCATGCCGAGCAAGGGAGCGACGTGGCGAAGTTTGTCTTTGAATGGACGTTTTATAAATAATGTGTACCCCACAGTATAAAACGCTACCCAAATAAAGATAATAGCGCCCATGTATAAGTGTAAGAACGACATGATGAGCCCTAAAGTCAATATGCCGGCAAGCCATTTATAATGCGGCTTTTCGTGGTAGCGCAAATTGCAGTAGAACAAAATAGGCAGCAGGCAGGCATACGACAATGCAAAGTGAGCGCGAAGGCGCAACGCCTGCGGCGAGTAGAGAATAATAAGGCAGGCAAATAGCAAGGCAACGATGTTGCGAACGCCAAAACGCTGAAGGATTTTGTAGGTGAACACAATACCTATAACATAGCTTGCCGATATTGCCAGATTCATACAAGCGAGCGCCTGCTGTATAGTAAGCGGTTTGAAATGGCTTAAAAAAACAGATAAAATGGGTTGGCCGTCAGCGTATATTATATGCTCGCCATAGGGGTAGTTCATACCCTGAAACCATGTGCCGTCGCCATACAGGCTGTGGTACAGAAAAGTAAAGTAGTTCTTTCCGCAATCGCCGCCCAACTGTATTATAACGCTACCCGGATCTGTGACCATATGCGACAACAGCAGCAAAGTAGCGCCTATAGCGCCAACTAGAACGCCGATAGACCATAATACAGAACGTGACCTTTTCATCAAAAGATATTTATGTTAAGTCTGCAAAAAAGGGCAGGGGCGGTAAAAATAATTATTGTTTCCTGAATAAGAGGCGAATAAAATTTACAGATTCAGTGAATAGAATGCGGTAGTTCATTTTTCTGAAATGTACATGTTCGTTTAGCGCAATGGGAATTGCTTTTACAGCGAACTTTTTACTTCTGAAACAATTTCTTACAAACTCGAGATCGAATAAATACCTGTCTATTGTTGTTTGTAAAAAAAGCGGGGATACGGAGCGTTTAAAACCTTTTAAACCGCACTGGGTATCGGTGATGGGCATTGCAAGAAATAATCTTATTAAAAACCGGAGTATGCGTGATATAACTCTCCGCACAAGAGGCACATGATCGTAATAGGCGTCATTTTTTACGCCTACAGCTACATCCGTTCCGTCGTAGCGCAACGATTGGTATACCGCCAATATGCTCTCGGATGTGTATGGGAAGTCTACATCTGTGTAAATAATAATGTCGCCCTTGGCCTCCGATACGCCCTTGCGGATAGCATACCCCTTGCCTCTGTTTACTGGATATTTTACTATATTCAGCTTGGGTACAACGCTATTAAGCAGCCGTTCATCGTCGGTAGTAATGCCGGGGCACACTCCGTCGAGTACTATTATTAGTTCAACTGGTGCATCAATACTGTCGCTAAAAGATTTGTAAGCGGCGCAAATTGTTTGTTCCCAACCCGGTGGAGGATTATAACAAGGTAAAACAACAGAAACAATCATCCGGGGGAAGTTAGTGAAAAAATATAACGGGAAGTTGCAGAAAAAATTTTACCAATCCATTCCCGGATAAGCGCGTTGCATAAACTGCATTTCTGAAAGAATGTAACCCAGGTGTTCGGAGTGTCTTCCATCTTTACCGCCTTGTTGCATCCATCCTGCCTGAGGCATAGAGAGTGTGGCGTCGGCCAGCGTTTCCTGCACGCGTTGCATCCACTTGGTTTTCAGTTTGCTTACATCTACGCCAATACCTTGATCTACACTGCTTTTTTCTGCATCGCTTGGCATAAACAATTCACCGGTATAGCGCCACAGCTCGTTGATTGCTTTTTGCATCCTGTCGCGACTTTCTTCTGTGCCGTCGCCCAGCCGCACAACCCACTCGCTGCTCCAGCGCAGATGGTAGGTAGCTTCTTTCAGCGATTTTTCGGCAATAGCAGCCAATGTAGCATCAGCGCTGTTTTTTAACTCGGTGAACAACAGGAAGTTATAGTTGTCGAAATAAAATGCGCGGGCAACGGTATAGGCCCAGTCTATGTTAGGCTGTTCTAAAAGCAATAAATTTTTGAAATCCCATCCGTCACGCAAAAAAGCCATGTCGTCTTCGGTAACTGCAGCGCCAGAAGCTACTAAGTTCTGCAGCGCTACAGAGGCAAATACCGTTTGCTTTTCGGCAGTAGGAAGCTCGTTAAACTGTTGTGCAGCATACTGATAGAGGGCTCTGGCTCGTCCTAAATGATCGAGCGCAGTATTGGTAAGGGCAATATCCTGCTCAAGTATGGGGCCATGTCCACACCACTCGCTCAAACGGTGACCAATAATAAGCGCATCATCGGCGAGGCGCAACGTATATGCTAAATTCATTTTTTTAGTGCAAGTTGTGTTTAATATAATGGCTTGGAGCCAGTGCAAGCGGCGGCGGGCGAGCGTTGATAAGCAATTTATCGCCAGCGTGCCGCTACATATATTTTACCTCGTCGGGCAGGTTATAAAAAGTAGGATGACGGTATATTTTATCATTTGCCGGGTCGTATAGCGATGATGATTCATCGGGGTCTGAGGCATGTATAAACTTGCTTTCTACCACCCAGATACTTACTCCTTCCTGACGGCGAGTGTACACGTCGCGAGCATTTTCTATAGCCATTTTTTCATCGGCAGCATGCAGGCTTCCGGCATGTTTGTGATCGAGGCCAGCCTTACTGCGGATAAAGACCTCCCATAAAGGCCATTCGTTTTTGTTGTTCATTTTTATTTCTTGCGCCATGTTGGTAGATAAATGCAAATCGCTACCGACTGCTAATAGGGCAGCCGGTAGCGGTTGTTATAATTATGTTAGGCAGCTTCAGCAGCTTTCTCTTTTCTTTGTTTTCTTTTTTCGGCATTGGCCATGGCTGCATCGCGCACCCATTGTCCTTCATCCCATGCTTTTTTGCGTGTTTCCAGCCTTTGTTTATTGCAGGGGCCATTACCTTTCACTACGTTCCAGAATTCTTCCCAGTTTATTGGTCCCGAGTCGTAGCTGCCGCGTTCTTCGTTCCATTTCAGATCTTTGTCGGGCACTGTTAGACCGAGTATCTTAGCTTGCTCTACTGTTACGTCAATAAATTTCTGGCGCAGTTCATCGTTAGTCATTCTTTTTATGCGCCACCTTACGCTTTGTTCGGTATGTGGGCTTTCGGCATCGGGTGGGCCAAACATCATTAGCGATGGCCACCACCAGCGGTTGAACGCGTCCTGCGCCATTTTTCGCTGCACCTCAGTTCCTTTGGATAGGGTAAGCATAATTTCGAAACCCTGACGTTGGTGGAAGCTCTCTTCCTTACAAACACGCACCATAGCCCGCGCATAGGGGCCGTAGGATGTTCTGCAAAGCGGCACCTGATTCATAATGGCAGCGCCGTCTACCAGCCAGCCAATGGCGCCCATATCGGCCCAAGTGAGGGTAGGGTAGTTGAAAATAGAAGAGTATTTAGCTTTGCCGGTATGTAGTTGGTCGTACAGTTCGTCGCGCGTTACCCCCAAGGTTTCGGCGGCGCTGTACAGGTATAAACCATGTCCGGCTTCATCTTGCACTTTAGCCAGCAATACTGCTTTGCGGCGCAGGCTGGGCGCTCTGGTTATCCAGTTGCCTTCCGGAAGCATGCCAATTATTTCGCTGTGTGCATGCTGAGATATTTGCCTGATCAGCGTTTTTCTGTAATCATCGGGCATCCAGTCTTTGGGTTCGATGGTAATTTCGCGGTCTATCAGGTCGTCAAAATGTTCCTGAAATGAATGAACAGTCATTAGCGATCTATTTTATGGTAGCAAATATACGGTATTCGGTTTACCCCTTTATCAATTTTGGATATTCGAGTATGGAGCGTCTATATAATATATTGTTTGCCGGCTGGAGCGTTTAATCAAAATCGCCATGACCGTCAATGAGTTACAAGAGGTTGTGCAGAAAACTGGCGCGGAACCACACCACGCAAAATGACGGCGAGAAAATAGGATGACGTTATAAACTGCTTCAACAGGTCGTATTTTTCAAAAAAACTGTATGCGATTTGTTTATTTTGCGTTTTAGTTCTATTTTTCCAGTTAAATCGGACTTTATGTGTTTCTTAATTGAAAATTAACAATTTCGGTTCGTTTTTACCCTCAATAGTTAAATGAATGTGCGGGTAGTTTGCTTATTTATCCTTAAAAGCTAATTGAAAGACATGAAAAAAATTTATTCTTTATTTCTGCTGTTATGCGCGGCTTCGTTTTCCTCTATTGGTCAGGTTACGGTCAATATTAATGCTACGGGGTTGTCTACATCTTATACCACGGGTAGTTGCACCAGTACAGGAGTCCGCTCTGATGGAAACATTGTGGCTGTAGGGTCGCCTACTGCTACGCGCGGTTATGCTGTGTTCGATTTATCTACAGCCAGCATACCTGCAGGATCTGTTATTACTGCCGTTTCACTTGGCTACTATGCAACCTATACCGCTGGCACAATAGCGGGCACAAGCACCAACGGATATCCGGGCGATCTTGCGCCGGTAACTGTACCTGCTACTTTATATGCAGCTATGGCTCCGCCGCTGCCCACGGTTTCGTTGTCTACAGTGGCTTACACCGCTGGCACAGGGCATAAAGTTGTCGCTTCTACACCGGCGGCAGTGGCATTCGTTCAGAGCAATTATGCTGGTAAAGTGTCTTATGCATGGACGCATACAGGAACTGCAACATTTACTATTACCGGCGAAACCGGCACTCCGTCGCCCACAACCGGCGTTGCGCTTACTACTGCCGGTCATGCCCCATGGTTGCAGGTTACCTATTGTCCTCCACCCACAGCCGTTACTGCTACTGCATCGCCTACCACACTGTGCGAAGGCGCCACTTTGTCGCTGACAGGTACTGCTACCGGCGCTACTGCATATACCTGGACTGGACCAGGAGCTTATTCTGGCGCAGGTTTGAGCCGCACATTGCCTACTACAACATCTTCATCGGGCGTGTATACGCTTACAGCAGTTAATGTGTGCGGCGCATTTTCGGCTTCTACTACAGCAACTACCGCCGCTGTAACTGTTAACCCTCTGCCTGCTGCAATAGGCGGCTCGCTTTTCGCATGTAGCGGCGGCGGAACCACCACGCTGACAGATGCTTCCGGTCCGGGCACATGGTCAAGTTCTACTCCCGGTGTGGCTACCATCAACGCTACAACCGGCGTAGCTACGGGCGTAGTAGCTGGCACAACAACAATTACTTATACAATTACTTCTTCTGGTTGTTATATAACCGACGTATTGAC
>CAZLPE010000019.1:2145-41951 GCA_964561325.1 uncultured Flavipsychrobacter sp. | reverse complement strand
TTGAGCATATTCATGCTCAGCCTTCGGCCGCCGCCGCTACCGTTTCCTGCTGCTACCGGGGCTGCCGTCGAAGTAGTAGCAGGTGCGTCGGTGTTTCCTATTGGCGGTTGTGGCGCCGGTGGTTGTTGCGTAGGCGGTGGGGCCGGATTGTTTGGAGTGCGTTCGGGCGCGTGCGGTGGTTCGCTAACTCTCAAAGCCGGAGCAGGTTGCTGGTATCCAGAGTTAGGTTCTGAAGCCGCCGGAGGCGCAAAACCTACACTATTAGAGTTTTTTTTTACGTCCCCGCTGCCAGCGTCTGTGTTATTTCCCGGTGTTACCTGGTTGCCGCTTACAGCCACCAAGACAAAGCATAGCCTTATCAGACACATCTCTACATGCAGCCTCTTGTTGGTCGCATTTTTGTAGGTCAGTTCGCTGTCATTTATCACGTTTAGCGAAGATAGTAGGAATGATGGCGGCGTTTGATTTGCCTTTTCGTAGTAGATCTGCTTAAAGTCGTTGGGCACATCCAGCATTTTGGCCATGCGTGCGTCCTTGCACAGCAGCAGATTTCTGAAATGCTCTGCAAGACCGCTTATTATTATATCGCCTTCAAAGCCTTTTTCCAAAGCCTGATCGAGCAACAGCAGCGTTGACGCTACGTCCTGACAAAGCATGTTGTCCGTAAGCTTAAAGTAGTATTCTGCATCAAGGAGATTGAGGTGCTCCATGGTGTTGCTATAGGTAAGCATACCATTTGTAAAGCTGGCTATACGGTCGAGCATAGAAAGTGCGTCGCGCATGGCGCCTTCGCTTTTCTGCGCTATAATGTGCAGCGCAGCTTCTTGAGCTATCATTCCCTCTTTACTGGCTATACTTGCCAGATGACCTACAATATCGTTTGTTGTTATGCGTTTAAAATCAAATATCTGGCATCTACTCAATATAGTTGGCAGAATCTTGTGTTTTTCTGTTGTAGCGAGAATGAATATTGCATAGGGCGGCGGTTCTTCCAGTGTTTTAAGAAACGCATTAAATGCCGCAGCGCTTAGCATGTGCACCTCATCTATGATATATACCTTGTAGCGACCTTGTTGCGGTGCAAACCTTACCTGGTTAGTCAATTCGCGTATGTCGTCTACACTGTTGTTACTGGCCGCATCAAGTTCAAATACATTGAAAGAGGTATTGTTGCCAAAACTAACACAGGTGTTGCATCGTCCGCAAGCCTCCATATCTTCTGTCGGCGATTCGCAGTTTATCGTTTTTGCCAGTATGCGCGCGCAGGTAGTCTTACCCACACCGCGAGGACCGCAAAACAAATATGCGTGCGCCAAATGCTGGTTTTTAATAGCATTTTTCAACGTAGTGGTTATGTGGCTTTGCCCCACCACTGTATCAAACGTCTGTGGACGGTATTTTCGTGCCGAAACAATGTAGTTGTCGCTCATCTCTTTCTCCTGTTGTCAAATGTAGCACAGAATAGAAAATTATCCCGTTTTTTTTAAACGAAGAAATGCTAAAGCGCTATTTACGTCGATTTGTTTACCGGCAAAAGGTATCGAAATGGCGAGGATAAAATTGCTTATTTCTGTATTGTCTGCATATTCTTAGAAAAATACGTAGCGCCATTTATTTTATTTTTCTTTTCTTTGCTCAAAGAAAAAAATGTTATGAACGCATTCAAAAAATTGCTGTTATTTTCTATAATATTGATAGGGTTTTCGTCTTGCTTGGTGCATTTAAGACCATACAAAAAGTGGGAGCGCAGGCACAACGTTCGTTATTATCCTAAAGGTAATAATATCGGTGGTCGCCATTTGTGGGTACGTCAGCGGTAGGTTGACGCTATTGTTGCGCGTTATTTATTGATACTGAAAATTTGTCAGCTTGAGCGCGTTTGTTTTTTAGTTGATTCTTCAAAAATACGCATTGTTATATATGTTATTAAACAGAAATGGCCGGTTTTCCGGCCATTTCTGTTTAATAAAAAAGGTGCAATTGTATGTTCTCCCAAGAGGGTAAATTAGTTCGAAACAGGGTGTTGCGCGGCTCCTATAGGGGCAAAAAAAAAGCCAACCTGAGAACAGGCCAGCCCCTATAAACCTTATGAACTCAAATGTACCTATTATTCTGAAACTGAAAAAATAATTCGGAATTTTTTTCCTTGTTTTTCTAAATTTTAACAAAAAAGTCGTTAATCTGGCCGTTTTTTTGGCTTTTTTTATTCGTGTGTTAGATAAATAGATGTGTATGCCGTTTTTAGTCATAAAATTGCGCAGTTTTTGGGTATTTATATTTTGCAGATAATATTGTTTAATGTGTGTTGCCGGTAAAACAAAAAGAGCCGTCGAAAATCAGTTTTCGACGGCTCTTTTTGTTTTATTTTATATTGTGACTAAAATAAATTTATCGCATCTTTAAAAAGCGGCTGTTTCTGATCCTTGTCTGAAATAATGGCATCTGCAAGGCTTATTTTCCAGTCAATCGCCAATTCAGGGTCGGCATAATACATGCCGCCTTCTGCCGATTTGTTATAGTAATTATCGCATTTATAGAATACTTCCGCAGTATCTGTTAGCACTGCATAACCATGAGCAAAACCGTGGGGTATCAGAAACTGAAGTTTGTTCTCGGCAGACAATTCTACGCCAAACCATTGTTTGTATGTTTTGCTTTCCTTGCGTATATCTACCACTACATCCCAAATACTTCCTTCCAGTACACGGATCAATTTTGCCTGAGGCGTAGGGTGGTTTTGATAATGCAATCCACGCAATACATTTTTTATTGAGCGCGCCTGATTGTCTTGCACAAAAGCTGCATCGTAGCCGCTTGCTGCGGCTAAAGCTTGCTTGTTGTAGCTTTCAAAGAAATACCCGCGATCGTCTGTATGAACTTTAGGCTCTAATATCAGTAACCCCTCCATCGGGGTAGTAATAACTTTCATAAATGTGTTTTTTATCCTATTATTTCAAGCAGGTTAGCAGTAATAAAGCGCAACTCTTCATCAGAAAGTTCTGTGTGCATAGGCAAAGATATAACCTGTTTGTTCAGCATGTCGGTTACTGGCAGGTAGTTGTTTTCTGTGCCATATTCTTTTAGCATTGCTTGCTTATGGCTGGGCACTGGGTAGTATATCATGCTTGGTATGTTGCGCTCAGCCAGCTTTTTATGAACCATATCGCGATCGATTCCTACAAGGCGCAGGGTGTACTGGTGAAATACGTGCGTAGAGTAGGGGGCGCGGAATGGAGTAATAATATTAGGATGGTTTTTAAAGGCCGCATCGTAATAATCCGCAGCAGATCGGCGCGCATCGCAATAGTTGTCAAGTTCACGAAGCTTTACGCGGAGTATGGCAGCCTGAATAGTATCTAATCGACTGTTGCAACCAACCATTTCGTGGTAGTATTTTACTTTTTGCCCATGGTTGGCTATCATTTTCAGTTTTACTGCAAGGTCAGCGTCGTTTGTGAAAATCGCGCCGCCATCGCCATAACCGCCCAGGTTTTTTGATGGGAAGAATGATGTGCAACCTATAGCGCCCATAGCTCCGGTTTTAGACACTCGTCCATCGCTGAAGGTGTATGCTCCGCCTATAGCTTGCGCATTATCTTCTATTACGGGTATATTGTGCTCATTAGCCAGCGCCAGCAGCGGTTCCATGTTTACGCTCTGGCCATAGAGATGCACAGGTATTATTGCTTTCGTTTTTGGCGTAATTGCATTTTTTACGCTGTCGAGGTTCATTGTAAACGTATCTTCATCGACATCTACAAACACAGGCGTGAGCTTAAGCAATGCCACTACTTCTACTGTTGCTATATAGGTAAAAGATGGCGTAATTACCTCGTCTCCTGGTTGCAAGTCCAGCGCCATAAGGGCTATTTGCAAGGCGTCAGTACCATTGGCGCAGGGTATTACATGTTTTACACCCAGATATTCAGCAAGTTCGGTTGATAGTTGTGCAACATCTGGTCCGCCTATGAATGCGGCGCTGTTGATCACATTTTGTATGGCGGCGTCTACTTCGGTCTTAATTTTTTGATACTGGCGTTTTAAGTCCACCATCTGAATATTTTCCATAATGTTATTTTAGCGGCTGCAAACCTACACTTTTATTTGCAATTGGTTATTTGGAAATGAGATTGGTTTAGTAGCCAATATAGAATATGCTACTTCACGTCGATTGGAATGGAAAGCATCAAACTGAAATTTCTGCCCATATTATATATGCCGGGTCTGCCAGTAGCCTGATTTGTTTCGGCATACCGTAGTCTGCTTAGTGCGTTTTGGTAGGCTACGTCAGTTAGGTTTTGTGCGGCTATACTGATAGAAAACAACACCTGATGTTTTTTATTGGTAATATCCGCGCCTATTCCGGCATCTAATAGGGTATAGCCCGGATTAGTTGTTTCGGTGCCATATGGGGTGAATACGTTTGTTTGCGCAGAATTGTTGTCGAAAGTAATTTTTGCGTAGGAGTTTTTCAGGTATTTACCCAGCGATTTCTTCTGAGCCCTTAAGCCAAGCAGCCAGCGTGTAGGTGGCATGTAGGGCAAATTATCATTGCCTTCTATGGGGTGCAGCAATTGTCCGCGCACATAAGAAAAAGTATTTTCAAGATGCAGCCAGTCAAATGGGTGTGGGTGCAGGTCTACATACACCTCGCCGCCATACAAGTTGGCGTCAGCCTGATTGTAGGCAAATGCAGAGAACGATTGTTCGTTGTTGTAAACTGGTATTGAGTCGGCTCCATTAATGGCATTGAGCTTGCGGATGAAAATGAAGTTCTTAATGTAATTATCAAAAACAGCAAGGTTTACCATAATATAGTCATCGCTCCAAGACATCCCCAGATCGGCCTGCAAACTATTTTCAGATGTTAGTTTCGCAGAGCCATATTCATAACGTAACGTTCCGTCATGTATTCCGTTCGCAGATAGTTCGGCAATGTTTGGCGACCTATATCCACTTGCCAGATTCAACTTTACAATAGATCTGTTGGTCATGTTGTACCCAATACCCATACTCCCTGAGAAGTTGGAGAAATTAGCGGTAAATGGCACAAACAGGTCGAACGGTACGGTTACTGCCTGGCTGGTATTGGGCTGTAAGTATATTACATCCTGTACTTTTTGATAAGCGCTTACTGTCCTGAAGTTGTAACGCACACCGCCGGAAACGGTCCATTTTTTCCAGTCTTTCTTTGCAAGACCATAAATACCGATATCGAACAGTTTATAATCAGGTATCAAAAATTCATCGCCCAGGTTGGTGTTCCATTGGCTTAGGCCATTGGCGCCGGCGCTAACATGCCAGCCTTTAATGTCGTTGAGGTAATATTTCAGGTCGTAAGTAAATGTTTCTAATTGCAGGAGCAGACCAGCTTTATCGGGTTGGGTAACATCGCTGAACTCACTTCTTGTATTGCGCTGATAGCCAAGGAGCAGTGCAAGGCGTCCGCCATTGCCTAAATAAAGATTGTTGTCTAATACTACCTTTTGGTGGTTGATATGCTGGTAAGGCACCGCCATTGCAAAAGAGGTATTATCGTCGCTTGTTATCTGGCTAAGCACCGGGCCATTTACATTTATTTCTTTCAGGAAGTTGCCTGTTACGCTATCTCTTATGCCCTCCGGAATACCAGTTTTCTCGTCGAAAGAGGAATAAGATACGCGCGACGAACCCCAACTGCGGTTGATACCTAAACTTGCGCCGTAGTCGGTATTATGAAAACGGGTATTGTACACATAACCATCGTATTTGTTTTTATAGTCATGCGCATCTTTCTGAGTGGCGTATAGCTTCCAGCTAAGGCCATTTTTGTTGCCGCCTACATCTGTGTGTAGCGCCGACAATCCGGGATTAAATTGATAGTTGCCGGTAATGTTGCCTTTGATTTTACCATCGGGTATGTCTGGAGTAGATATTACATTGATAACGCCGGCAAGCGCATCTGAGCCGTATGCCAGCGATGCCGGACCTTTCAGCACTTCCACTCTCGACACATTGTAGTCGTCAATTTCTATACCATGTTCGTCGCCCCACTGCTGTCCTTCTTGTCGTACGCCGTCGTTTAGAGTAATGATTCGGTTATAGCCCAAACCGCGTATTACAGGTTTGGATATTGAAGGCCCCGTAGTTACCGCTGTTACGCCTGGCAGGTTGGTGATAGCGTCAATAATGTTCGACGATACGTTTTCATGCATATCTCTGATGCTCATGCTTTGTATCGGAATCAGGCTTTTGCGCTCCTCCGTCGCCAGGCTCGAGCCTGTAACCACTACTTCATTTTTTTCTATCAGGCTTTCATTAAGGGCTATATCCAGCTTGGTATCTCCATCAATAGTAACCTGAAGTGTAAGTGTGGCAAAGCTCAGTTGATGCACCTGCAACAGGTAGGCGCCCTTTGGAAGGTTGATAATGCGGTAACGACCAGAACTATCGGACGCAGCGCCGGTTTTTAGATCTATAATTTCTACTATTGCGCCTTCCAGCGGTGTGCCCTTGGTGTCTGTTATTCTGCCGCTAAGCGAATTTCCGGCAAACAAACTCAGTGGGAATAACAAGAATACTACTAAATACAAAAAACTACGTCCGAGATGCATTGAGCTGTAAAATTTCGATATCAGGATGCTATTTTTCAACACACCGTATCGCTACACAAATTGTGCCAGACTTTAGAATATTAATAAAAAGTTAGTAAAATTCCTG
The DNA here is from genome assembly GCA_964561325.1 of uncultured Flavipsychrobacter sp. GTDB lineage: Bacteria > Bacteroidota > Bacteroidia > Chitinophagales > Chitinophagaceae > Nemorincola. Next base: position 35,252 of record CAZLPE010000019.1, on the reverse strand, counting down.
CATTCCAGAGCATTTGTGCGCTAAAAAGTGCAGTAGGCGATGCATAAAAATAGCCCACAGCTAACTTTTGTTATTGCTGTGGGCTACAATATGCTGCGGCTATACACCGTTGTCTGGCTAAAATACGTACTAATTTGACTCGTCTGCTTGGTAGTTTTCCGAAATTTCTTTCAGTTCCATAAGCGCCTCGTAAAACTTGTAGCAGTCTTCGTAAGTATTGTAGAGTGGGGTGGGGGCTATTCTTATCACATTCGGTTCGCGCCAATCTGCAACAATACCACGGTAAGTAAGGAAGTCGAACACATTTCTGCCGTTTTCAGAAAAAAGCAGCGATAGTTGGCATCCTCGTTTTTCGGGGGCCGACGGAGTGATTATTTCGAAAGGTAGATGTTTTACCTGTTGCAACAAGAACTCCATATAGCCTGTAAGACGTATGCTTTTTTCGCGGAGCGCAGCCATACCAGCCTTGTCGTAAATATCCAGCGAAGCATTGTGCGCTACCATGTTGAACACAGGCGCATTACTCATTTGCCAGCTACCTGCGCCCTTTTGCGGTATAAATCCCTTCCGCATTTTAAACCGGTCGGTTTCGTCATTACCCCACCAACCGCCAAGGCGGAAAATTTCGGGATTGTTTGCGTGTTTTTCATGCACAAAAGCGCCGCCAACGCCGCCCGGGCCAGAATTGAGGTATTTGTACGAACACCAGCAGGCAAAATCTACATCCCATTTATGCAATTCCAAAGGCAAATTACCAACAGCATGCGCCAGATCGAAGCCCGCATATGCGCCCACGCTGTGCGCTGCCGCAGTTATCTGTTGCAAATCAAAATATTGGCCTGTATAGTAATTTACTCCGCCTATCATTACTAAGGCAAGGCTATCGCCAGCGGCGGTAATTGCGTTAATAATATATTCTTCTTCTATCAGGTGTTGCCCCTCGCGCGGCGCTATTTCTATAATAGCGTCATTGGGGTCGTATCCATGCATGCGCACTTGGGTTTCTACCGCATATTGGTCCGATGGAAAAGCGCCTGCTTCCATTAGTATTTTATAGCGTCCGTTTTTAGGTCGGTAGAAAGAAATCATTAAAAGGTGCAGGTTCACAGAGAGGGTATTCATAGCCACAACCTCATCTTTCTTAGCGCCCACTATTTTTGCGAGTCTGTCTTCAAAAATATGATGGTAGCTAAACCAAGGATAACCAGCTCTGAAATGCCCTTCTACTCCATGACGAGCCCAGTCGCGCAATTCGCATTCCATAAGATAGCTCACCATCTTTGGCTGTAGCCCCAACGAATTGCCGCAGAAATACCTGACGTCTTCTTCATTGTGTTGCGGAAACAAAAAACGCTCTCTAAAAGGGAATAAAAAATCTATCTGATCCTGTTCTTGTGCATATTCCAGCGATGCTTCGTATGAAGTGGCCATGGATTATTATTATTTTTCGCCAAAAGTAATTACTTATCCTGATAAAATGGGCTGAACTTAAACCGTATCCTATAGTGATTGCGCCCCTGATATTTATAGGCATCTGCCGATTATATATCCTGCGTCACCGATTTTTTACCTATGCTCGCCGACAATTAATTCCATGTTCACATTTGGTGGCGTACTTTTGATAAAAATTTCTAAGCAATGAAAGGTTTATATATTGCCATCGGAGTAATATTGTTTTTGGTGTTAGTTGGCGGTTGTGGTTACAACGGGATGAACACCAGTCAGAAAGACGCTCAGCAGACATGGGCAGACGTGCAAAGCAGCTATCAGCGCCGCGCCGACCTGATTCCTAATTTGGTAGCCACTGTAAAGGGTGTAGCCAATTTTGAAACTACTACTTTGACACAAGTAATAGAGGCAAGAGCAAATGCAACATCTATAAAAGTAGACGCTAAAGATTTGTCGCCAGAAAAACTGAAAGAATTTCAGGCTTCACAAGGACAGTTGAGTCAGGCTTTGGGCAGGTTGATGGTGGTATCTGAACAGTACCCGACATTGAAGGCAAACGAAAACTTTAAAGATTTGCAGAACCAACTGGAAGGCACTGAAAATCGTATTAAAGTAGCCAGAGATGCTTACAACAAAGCAGTAAAAGACTATAATGTAAAGGTGACCAACTTCCCTAACAACATTTTAGCTGGTCTGTTCCATTTCAAAGAGATGGAAATGTTTAAGGCCGATGAAGCTGCTAAGAATGCACCTAAAGTTCAGTTTTAATCATTAGTGATAGCTACATACCGCCGCCTGCTTGTGCGGCGGTATGTGGTAATATGCAGCGCCAAAGAGGCGCAACATAATTTTCGATCCCACAAAATCCCGAGCCTTTATGCTCCCTTTTTTTAAGAAAAAGCCGCTCTTGAACGCTGCCGATCAGCAAATGATTGAGCGTAGCATACAGCAGGCAGAAAGCAAGACCAGCGGCGAAATAAGGGTTTATGTTGAGCCGCATTGCACGCATGCCGACGCCATAGACAGAGCCAAAGAAGTATTTGCTCATCTGGGTATGGAAAAGACACAAGCTCGTAATGCCATAATAGTTTATGTTGCTATCGCAGATAGAAAATTTGCATTGTTTGGCGACACCGTAATTTATGAAAAGGCTGGCGGCGCCAAGTTTTGGCAAAAAGCGGCAGACACAATGGCTGCAAAGCTGAAACAAAACAAACTTGCCGAAGGTATAGCTGATTGTGTATTGGAACTTGGCGCCGCATTGGCCGAACATTTTCCTTACGACCCCAACACGAAGAAAAACGAATTGCCTGACGAAATAGTCTTTGGAAAATGATACATAATATAAAGGTCAGGTTACGGTCTATCAGTTTAACATTCTTTTTTGCGCTTACCTGCATGGTGTCGTTTGCAGCGCCGGGCGACATACCTGCTAAACCTAATCCTCCACGGCTAGTAAACGACTATGCTCATATGCTTAGTGGTGGCGAGGCAGAGCAATTGGAGCAAAAGTTGGTAGAATACGAACAATCGTCGTCTACGCAAATAACAATAGTTACCATCGACGAACTTGGCGATCAAGACGTGTCGGATTTTGCGATCAAACTGGGCAAGGCTTGGGGCGTAGGTAAAAGTGGTAAAAATAATGGCGTGGTCATACTGGCTTCTCTAAAAGACCACAAAATCAATATATCTACAGGTAGAGGTGTAGAAGGCGCCCTTACCGACCTAATGTGCGGTAGGATAATACGAAATGAAATTGTGCCTGCATTTAAGCTAAAGAACTTTTTTGAAGGGTTTTCTAAAGCGTCAGATGCTATAATACTTGCTACAAAAGGAGAATATAAAGCTGATGCAAAAGACGATCAGTCGGAAAGTGGCGGCGGTATTCCCATAAAGGCAATCATTATACTTATAGTAATCATCATTATTATCATTAAATTTTTTGGTCGCGGCGGCGGCGGTCGTGGTGGTCGCGGCGGTGGAAACAGTTTTGGCGACTTTGCCACAGGTATGCTGATAAGTAATTTGCTGAATAGCGGCAACAGAGGCGGAAGCAATTGGGGGGGCGGCAGCTGGGGCGGTGGAAGTAGCGGCGGCGGTAGCGGTGGTTTTGGCGGCTTTGGCGGCGGAGATTTTGGCGGTGGCGGCGCAAGCGGCAGCTGGTAAATAGGGTGAAGAGTATATAGATATAGGTAGTTTGAACAGATAATGGCGGTCAATGTGAGCAATCATATTGACCGCCTTTTTTTCTGCAAACTTTTCTGAAAATTAATTTTCAGAAAAGTTTGAAAGTTCAGAAACAACGTTTTATCTTTGAGTCATGAAGTTAACAGAAGCCAAGCAGCAGTTTATTCAGAATTGGGGAGTGTTGGGTAGTCAGTGGGGTATTAACCGGACAATGGCGCAAATACATGCACTATTGCTGGTATCGCCAGAGCCGCTGAGCGCAGACGAAATAATGAACCAATTGAAAATAAGTCGCGGTAATGCTAATATGAATGTGCGCGACCTGATGGACTGGGGTATAGTAGAGAAGATATTAAAACCCGGCGAACGCAAAGAATTTTTTGTAGCAGAAAAAGATATCTGGACTGTGGCAATGCGCATTGTAAAGGAGCGCAAACGGCGTGAGGTAGAACCTATACTTAATGCGCTGAATCAGCTAAAAGAGGTGGAAATTGAAAACAACGATAAGGAAGCTAAGGAGTTTGTCTCGGTTATAAACGACATACAAAAGTTTGCTAATCAAGCAAGTAAGGGGGTAGATGGATTGGTGAAAATGGATGAGCATTGGTTTGCAGGCACGCTGCTGAAGCTTTTTAAGTAAAAACATACAAGTAGTAAATAATCAACCGGTTCGCCGGTTTTTAATGGCAAAAATACTTTCAAAAATTTCTGAAAATTCTATTAATTCAGTCTTTATGATACGCAGAATACATGATCCGCCCGATATTCAGTTCGCCGATCTAAACCAATTATTCAATCATTTTTCAACCAACAACTAAAACCACTTTTTATGAGTAACATAGTATTGCTTTACGGGCTGTATGTAGCCATTACCATCGTCCTCACAATATGGGTAGCGCACACGCTGTTCAAGAACGGACAAGTATTTCTGATCGACATTTTTCATGGCAATAAACAGCTTGCCGAAGCGGTGAATAACTTGCTGTGGGTGGGTTTTTACCTCGTCAATATTGGCTATGCCGTATACACGCTCCAGGTGCTCGATGATATAGTAAATGCAAGAAAGCTGATAGAAGTGCTTAGCCTTAAAATAGGGGCCATAATACTAATACTCGGCGGCATGCACTTTTTTAATATGATGCTGTTCTTCCGCCTTCGCAAACGCGCTCTTGAAGACAAAAAAGCAAACGCTCCATACGACTATCGTTTAAATCCTGAAAACTTATAGACCATGAAAACCACACTATTGTTGAAGCAAATAGATCTGTTCGTACAATTACTTTGCTTGCTTGCCCCGATTACAATAGCCGTATTTACCAAAGATAGCGGATACCTGATGGCCATATATTTTGCAGTAGGCGCCGCGCAAATAATCAGTTGCTTAGCCAACAAACTGTACCTCGACGCCACGCTGAGGAGTAGTAGCAGAACACGATACGAAAAAGCGCTGCTCGTAGTAATTGCAATAGGATTAATTCTGGGCGGAGGAATGTTGATTGTTCCAGACTTAGCTGTGGGCGTATATTTTTTCTTTTTGGCTTTGCTCTTTATAAGTCCGTTTTTAGCAGTCTGGTACGGTCACGTTTCGCTTACAGAAACTAACTACCTGAAAAAGCTGGCGAGTCGGAGAATGTATATTTGAACCGTTATTCAAGGCTTCGAGTAGCATATCTAAACTTGATAGAGCCATAACTTTAATACATTTGGTTGCTATTTGTTTACAATTATCTTTGTAACAAACTAACAAAAACAATTAGCATGAAACGTAACGCGACCGCCGTTTGGAATGGCACTGGTAAGGAAGGTTCTGGCCACCTGACCACCCAAAGCACAGTTCTTAATAAAACACAATATTCATACAAAAGCCGTTTTGATGATGGCGTAGGCACAAATCCTGAGGAACTGATAGCCGCGGCGCACGCAGGATGCTACACTATGAAACTGACGTTTTTACTGAACAGCGCAAACATAGTACCCGATGAGCTGAACACTACATGCACCATTACGCTGGATGCGGGCGTTATCACGAAAAGCGAATTGCAGGTAACTGGTAAGGTGCCAGGTATTACGGCAGACGAGTTTAAAGAGTGGGCTGAAAAAGCAAGAGTTGGTTGTCTGGTTACGCAACTATACAAATGCGAAACAACAGCCGAAGCAACACTGGCCTAAATAACAAGATTAGCTATAATGTAGCCGTCCTAACAGGGCGGCTATTTTGTTTTAAAATATCCCCGGAAAACTAAAAAAAATTAACAAAAAATATTTTATCTTTCGACTTCGAGAATTCGGTTCTAATATGTGAGCGGCGTTTCGTATTGCATATTCAGTATAGTGCAGAGGATTGTAGTAGCATAATATTTAGTATCCGGCCCAACGCCGGATTAACTTTTAACTTTTGAAATGCTAATGATAAATTTATCTATTCTTCTGATTATCCCTCTGATAACCGCCGTTATAGTGATGCTTTGCCAAAATGCCAGTCAGGTGAAATGGACGGCGCTTTTAGGGTCGGTGGCGCAACTTGGTTATTCATCCGTATTAATGTTTCGCTACATAACCGACAGGGCAGCGGGCAATACTACTCAAATGCTCTACGAAACGCGCTACAGTTGGTTTAGTAAAATGAACATAGAATACTATGTAGGCGTAGACGGCATATCGGTGGCTATGATAATGCTTACGGCTGTAGTAGTGCTTACAGGCATACTGATATCCTGGAACGTTCAGAAAATGGTAAAGGAGTTTTTCTTTCTGATACTGCTGCTCAGCGTAGGCGCTTACGGATTCTTTATATCGCTCGATTTGTTTACGCTTTTCTTCTTCCTTGAGGTAGCGGTTATACCTAAATTTTTGCTGATAGGCGTGTGGGGAAGCGGTAAAAAAGAATACAGCGCCATGAAGCTTGCGCTTATGCTAATGGGCGGTTCTGCATTTGTGTTGATAGGCTTGCTGGCGCTTTATTTCAATACAGATACGGGTGGCGGCGCACATACATTCGATCTATTGAAGATTGCACATATGCAACTACCTATAGCTGCACAGCGTTTTATTTTTCCGCTGATGTTTATGGGTTTCGGGGTTTTTACGGCTTTGTTTCCATTTCATACATGGGCGCCCGACGGGCACTCTTCTGCGCCAACGGCTGCGTCTATGTTTCTTGCGGGCATATCTATGAAACTGGGGGGGTATGGATGTTTGCGTGTAGCCACCTACCTTATGCCCGAAGCCGCGCATGAATATTCGTGGATCATAATACTGGTGTCTACCATTGCTATAATATATGGCGCCTTTGCCACCCTAATGCAAACCGACCTTAAATACATCAATGCTTATTCGTCGGTAAGCCATTGCGGTTTTGTAATTTTTGGTATTGGTATGCTCAACCAGACGGCCATCAATGGCGCGGTAATGCAAATGGTGTCGCATGGGTTGATGACAGCCCTTTTCTTCGGAGCTATAGGCATGATATACGAGCGCACGCATACCCGCCAGGTAGCGCAGTTGGGCGGATTATTAAAGACTATTCCGTTTATTATGACGGTCTTTGTAATAGCAGGCTTGTGTTCTCTTGGTTTGCCCGGTTTGAGCGGATTTGTAGCGGAAATGAGCGTTTTTGTTGGCGCTTGGCAAAACCCTGAAACCTACAACCGTACTGCAACTGTATTGGCTTGCGCATCTATTGTGGTTACTGCGGTTTATATATTGCGCGCCGTTGGCGCTACCGGTATGGGGCCTATAAAAAATGCTGATTACCTACACTTTAAAGATGCTGCATGGAATGAAAAGCTTGCTTCGGCAACGCTCATTATATGTATTTTGGCAATAGGCATCGCTCCGTTTTGGCTTAATAATCTCGTGTCGCCCGATACGCAATTAATCATGACTAATGTAACGAGAGCAGCGCTTGTGAAATAAATTTTGAATCTGAAACTTGTTTTTCTAACAATCAGCAGTAGCATATGGGAATGGATTTTCTATTGATAATGAAATCAGAAATGAGTCTTACGCTCATTATCTTCTTTTTGCTGTTTCTTAAAATAGCAGAGTTGATTAAAGACAACAAGACGCTACTGCATGTCGCTAATTTTTTGATGCTTGGTCATTTTATACTCGGACTTGTTTTCAATAAAGAAGGCGCTTTGTTTAACGGTATGTACTATTCAACGCCCCTATTGATTGCCGAAAAAAGCATACTTCATCTGGGCGCTTTTCTTATTTCTTTACAGGCGTTCGATTGGCTGAAGCATCATAAACACTTGCTCGAGTTCTACATTCTTATGCTGAGCACCTTGTTGGGTATGGATTTTATGATCTCGAGCGGTAACTTTCTTATGTTCTACCTGGGGCTGGAATTGTCGAGTATTCCGCTTGCCGCTTTGTGCAACTACGATTTAAATAAGCGTAAATCGTCGGAGTCGGCAGTGAAAATGATCTTGTCGTCGGCATTTGCGTCTGCAATTCTGCTGTTCGGCATATCATTTCTGTATGGCGTAACCGGTACGCTCAATTTTGCAGAAATGGCTCCGCTGTTAGGTAGTAGTAAGTTGCAGATCCTGGCGTTTATTTTTGTTTTTACCGGCTTTGCCTTCAAACTGTCTGCAGTGCCGTTTCACCTCTGGACAGCCGATGTGTATGAAGGAGCGCCAGCGCCGGTTACCGCATATCTGTCGGTAATTTCTAAAGGATCTATTGTATTCATTTTCATCACTGCTATGTTTCAGTTGTTTAAAACCTACGAAGGGCTGTGGTACAATATGTTTTATCTGATCATATTGCTTACAATCACGGTTGGCAATCTCTTCGCTATCCGTCAGGCCAACATCAAACGTTTCCTTGCTTTTTCCTCCATAGCTCAGGTAGGCTATATTTTGCTGGGTTTGTCGTCGGGCAGCGCTGTAGGCGCATCGTCGGCTATATTTTTTCTGGTGGTGTACACCTTTAGCAATTTAGGCGCCTTTGGCGTTGTTTCTTTAGTTTCTGCACATGCAAATAAAGAAAATATTACCGACTACAATAGCTTCTATACCAATAATAAATTTGCCAGTTGGGTTTTGGCTATCTGTTTGTTCTCATTGGCAGGTATACCGCCAACAGCAGGTTTTTTTGGTAAAATGTTTTTGGTAACAGCTGGCGCTGCAAAGGGTAATTATGCGCTTATCAGCATTGCTGTAATGAATATGGTAATCTCGCTGTTTTATTACCTGCGCATAGTAAAGGCAATATTTATAGACGATAACGAACGCCCGCTACCTGCGCTGACCGGTAGCCTGAGCCTGAAAATATCGCTGGTCATTTGCATTGTCGGGGCAATAAGCATGGGCTTTGCCAGCGGGTTGTTCGATTACTTAAATACAATAACCGGAAAATAATATGGCGCTAAATCCGAATCATGCTTTTGAGGACCTGGGAGAAGTAAAGTGTGCGATAGTAGAGAAAAACTGTACGCCGGAAAGGGTTGCATTTCTATCGCGGCTACTGGAACACAATGGTTTCACCGTAGTAGTAGTAAAAAGCCCGCCGCCTAAAGCTGCCAAACCTGCTGCGCCCAAGCCTGCGCCGGCTCCTGTGGCCGAAGGTGAACCTGCGCCGCCACCGCCTCCCGCCGAACCTGCGCCACCGCCGCCGCCCGAAACATTTACTGTAGGCGTTACAGATGTTACATTCAGCCCAATAAATGCTGTTTTCAATAGAGAGTTGCGCACGCTAAATGGTAAAGTAGTAACAGCGAACTACTGGAAGCAACTGGAGGAAGATGCTAAACCGGACGAATGGTACTGGAAGAAGTAATATAATTTGCCGAAATCACAACAGCAGTAACAGCCCAACACCTGCTATGCTGCCTATTACAGCCCCTATCAACGATAGGGTTTCGAGGCTAAGCATGCCTGTGGTGATACCAATAATCAAGAAGCCCGCTATGGCCGCGATCCAGTTGGCAGAGGTAAGCGCCGATTGCGCCTGTGTTTGCTGATTGAGCGGGTACATATCGTAGATTATTTTTTGAGATACGCCCCGGCTGCAGTAGGTCATGATGCAAATAAGGAAGCTAACCAATAAAAATGAGGTATAAGTATGGCTTGCCGAAAGCAAGTACATACTTGCAGTAACCGACACAAGCGTAACAAAAAGCAATGCTTTATTGGAAACTTTTTTCGCCAGCAGGCCAAACAAATACGGTAATGGAAATGCCAATGCCGACCCCCAGGCAAAGATGTAAGATATGTCGTCGATATTGCTGTTGGCGTCTTTCATAATCAGCGACAAGTTGAACCGCCCTATGAACGACAGCATAATGCCTACATTGAGCGTGATAAGCAACACCCAGAGTTTTTTGTTGATGTGAAAGCCGGAAACTTGTTTTACTCCTGAATAGGCTATATCGAACCCAGCGCCTAAGAGCGCGGTTCGGGATAGTATGGTAATAATGCCGAAAAAAGCAAAGGCATATACGCCGCCCCAATGGTGTATTAACGGCCCTATAGCAAAACTACCCACAACCGACCCAACGAGAATGGTATTAGCCAACAAACCAAAATTGGGACCTATACTTTGGGGTGGGCTAATATGGCTCATGATAATACTGTATACATTTATCTGGATGCCAGACAAAAACCAATAGGCAGAGGTAGCAAGAAGTAGCCCGTAAAAGCCCTGAAAAACGCCCATGCCGATAAGGGCTACAGCAGACAGTAAGGAAATAACCACCGACATCTTGCTGACAGATGGGAAACGGCGAAGCAGAGCTGGCGTAAGTAGCGACCCTGCAGCTACGGCAATGTAGGTAACCGTCATAAACAATCCTGTTTCCTTTTTACTGGAGCCAAGACTGGCTATCATAACCGGCAATATTGGGTATATGCCCTGAATAATTATCCTGTCGATAGTGGCTACAAACAATAAGGCTGGTACCTGTCTTTTCATTAACAGACCAAATATGCGAAATATATCGGTCTAAGCAAAACGTTATCAAGGGTAGGATAGTAGTATCCCAAACTCTTTAAGGCGGTTTTTGAAAGCAGGTATGTTATCTCCTTCAATAAGTATGTGGTATTGTTCTGCTTTAATCACTATTTTTTTTAGGACTTCGTCCTGCGCTATCAATCGATGCAGTTCACGGTTGTCGGCAGGTAATACAAATACCTCCTGACTTGTTACACGTTTTAGTAGCTTGGTGTTGGCTATAATCTTGTTCAGCGCTTCATTCCAGTTTTCGGGTAGCGGTTGCCCAATGGAATGCTTAAACATGCTAATTTTATTGATGACTTCCGTAGCGGTTTTACAGTCTTTTAGGAACTGACTATTGCTAAACTGATACCTTGTATCAGACACCTTTACGGTAAAGTTGCTTAAACGAACATTGGCAAGCGACGTATTACCTTCTACCCGAATTACCAGACTGTTTTGGTCAAATATCAATTTGCAATCGCTATTGCTTTGAACCGGTATATAATCTTTTGTCTTACCCAAAACATAAGCCCCCAGATTGGTAAGTCTTACCGCAACAAGCGTATCGTATTCAGAGAACCAGTCTTCGCCGTATACTCCATCCTGCGTTATATCGTAATAAGCTATCTCGAGCGCCCCGAATGCCGCTAAAAGAAATGCGCATCCGGCAATAGCGGGTTTAGCAATAAAATCGTTTTGATCTCCAAGCGTAATGAATCGTCTCGGGTCGGTGTATAGATTTTCAACTGTCGCCTCGTAGTGTACCTTGTTAGCAAGGTCGTAATCCGAAAAAGGAACCGTTTTTAAGTCGTGTATCTTAGCATATTCGTAAATGTTTTGGATAGATATCCATTCATTTTCGGGCAGCTTACCGTATATGCTCAATACCTCCGATGAAGCTCTCGATATAAAATCGCTAATGTGAATTTTTGATATACCTTTCAAGCAGTTGAAAAGGTACCCCGCAAATGAGTATAATGAAATGTGTTTGTCTAAAAGGTATTTTATTTCTTCGTGAGGGGCGCCAATAACCGTCCCTTTGCGTATACCATATATCAGCCCGCTCATCAAGTTACACCGCATTGTAGGGAACTGCTCATTGCTAAAGAATTCGCCGATTTGCAGCGAGCGTTGCATTTTCTTCATCCCTGAAGCATTGGGCTTACCATTGGCTGTATATTTTAGTTGATCCTGATAATAGTAGGTTAGCATTGCCGGAAGGGTGGTAGAGATGGAATCTTCTACAGAAAAAAAAGTCAGATCCTCATCGTCCGGTTTAGCAATAGCGTTGAGTGTATAGTCTTTTGGTTGTATGTAGTAGTTTTGCAATATTTTTTTCAACGGTACTGGCAGGCTTAAATCTACCTTTAGATTTTCTATAATCAGCTTAAACCCATACCCATGTATTACACGATAATTAAAGAAAGAATATTCTTTTTTCACTTCAGGTATAGACCAATCATTTCTCGGGTTTTCAAAAATGCTTTCGCCTGAAATTTGTTCAATTGTTCTTCGGCTAACTGATCTTTCCCATAACGCGGCTTCAATACACAACGCAATCTTGGCAGGCAACCAATTTCTGAAATCTGTATAAACAGCTTCGTTCATGATAACGGAAAAAGCAACTTCAACTACCTCTGATTTATTAATGCTTTTTTTCGAGCTGTAAAATCTCAATATTTCACTGGAGCTGATATCGCCCCATTTTTTACCTGCTTGTTCGGTGTAAAACATTAGTACATAATATAGCCATCCCCTAATCAATACATCTTTGCTATAATATCCATCCAGTTCCGCCAGTAGGTAGGGTTTACGCGCAGGAATAACAGATTTTAGTGATGTATTATCAAAGTATTGCATTGCTTCTGTTTTGTTTGTTATGTAATAATGTTTTGTTACGTACCGAGAACGATTATTTACCAAGTATAAAGCTAATATCGTCTTCGCTCAGCGCTTTAAGCGAGGCTGTATCATCGGATATAATGTTTTGAAACAATTGGCTTTTTTTCTCTTGCAGTTGCAGTATTTTTTCTTCTATAGTACCCGTTGTTATCAGTCGGTAGCTCAGCACCTTACTTTGCTGACCCATTCGGTGTGCGCGATCTATTGCCTGGCTTTCAGCAGCGCGGTTCCACCATGGGTCAAAAATAAATACTATATCGGCGGCGGTAAGGTTAAGTCCGGTTCCGCCTGTTTTCAGCGTTAGCAAAAACACTTTGCAGCTTGGCGTATGCTGAAAACGCTCTACCAGTTCTTGTCTGTTGCGCGTGCTGCCGGTCATTGTCACAAAGTCTATGCCTTGCTCATTAAGTTGTTCGCTTATTTGCTCTACAGCGTGCAGGAAGTTGCAAAACACCAATACTTTATGGTTGTTTGCTACTGCGTCTATTACTTGTTCTACCAGCAATTCTGCTTTTGGCGATGCAATTCTGCCGCTTGTCTGGGCTTCAGGTATACTTGCTATCTGCCGTAACTCGTTCATTGCCTGAAAAATAAAAAACTGTGCCTGCTGGATGCCTTTTAGGGCTACCTGCTGCTCTATAGCGTTTTTATAATACTGCCTGCGTTGTTCGTAATATTTTGCCTGATCATCGCTCATTTCTACAAACAGCGTTTGTTCTATTTTATCGGGCAGCTCGGTAAGTACATCTTTTTTCAGGCGGCGCAGTATAAACGGATATATTTTCCGTCTTAAATCGGCGGTAGCGGCTTTGTCGTCGTGTTTTTGTATCGGCGTCAGGTATTGGTTAGTGAATAGCTCGGCCGACCCAAACATGGATGGATTTAGGAAGCGGAAAAGCGAGTAAAGTTCACCAAGATTGTTTTCAATAGGCGTTCCGCTTAGTGCAAGCCTGTGTTCAGCCGATAGCAACATTACCGCTCTACTGGCCTGTGTTTGCATATTCTTGATATTCTGCGACTCGTCGAGTATTATATAGTAGAACTCTTTGTCTTTAAGTTGCTCAATATCGTTGCGCATCATAGCATAGGTCGTGAAAATCAGATTGGCCTTCATGGCGTCGTCTATATTTCTTGTGCCTGCGTAGTAGGTATAGGTAGTAAGGTTTGTAGCAAATTTGCGCACCTCGGCCTCCCAGTTGAAAAGCAAGCTTCGGGGCATTACTATCAGCGTTGGTTTTTGTTGGCTCTTGCCGGCATATACGCCTGCCAGCAGCGTAATAGCCTGCAAGGTTTTTCCAAGGCCCATATCGTCGGCAAGGCAACCGCCAAGGCCGGTATCGTGTAGGTAGTTAAGCCATTTGTAGCCTTGCACCTGATAGTCTCTGAGCTTTGCAGCAACCTTTGGTAGTTTTACTTTCTTATCAGATAGCTTATTAAAACCTTCAAATATATCCTTCGATTTTTTGAATTGTACTTCAGCAGTTTTTGCGTCAATTAGTTCTTCTACCAGCGGCAGGTCGAAAAAAGAGATAGCTACATTGTCTTTTTTCTTTTTAAACAGGCGTTGTAGCTTCAGCATGTAGGCTTCATTTACCAGTGCATGGTCGCCGTTGGCCAGTACTATATATCGGTTCTTGTTAAACTGGTTGAGTGCATCGAACAGAGAAACCTGAAATTCGCCAAACTGCAACGATGCGTCTCCTTCCAAAAAGTCTATGCCATGGCTCATGTTCATATTCAGCTTTGGCGGAGCGGTATGTATCTTGTATTGTTTTAGTTTTTCTGCCCCCACTATGGCATATTCCGACAATAGTTCAGGTACATCTTTGTATATAAAAGCTGCTGCAATATCGTCGGGTATAATAAACAAGTCGCCTTCCAGTATTATACCAGTTGCTTTCTTTTTGCCGGTTTTCCCGGTATGTTTTTCCAGCTTGTTCTCAATAAAGGTCACATACCGATCGTGTGGCAACTGCTCTATTGATCTTATTGTAATGTTCCTTTCCAGTTCGTTTACAGATGCAAACTTATATAAGTCGTATTCTTCCAGAAAAGCTGCGTCGGTATAGGGTAGCCGTTGCGACACCCGCATGTGCAGCGCATTGTCGTCATCTACCTTTTCAAACACCAACATAGGTTGGGTAGGTATTTTTTCTTCTGCGTGGATTACATTGTATTCAGCATACTGCAAGTCTAAATTGTCTACATAAGAATACAGGATGGATAGGAATTTCTGCAAATCATCCTTGCCGAATTTGCTGTTAAAATCTTTTACAGCATTGAAGTAGCGACCGATCTCCTGTGTTTCTATAATAGCGTTTTCATCGGAAAGCAGTACATGGTTTTCGTTGATAAAGCTGAAATTGGTATACTCTACATCTGGTGTGGAAATACAGGCGATGGTAGTAAAGTGACTTCCATCATCAGTTATCTTCAACACAAGCTTACCAATAGTGTCTTTGCCGGATATTACTTCCCTGTCATTGTTGATAAGTTGCTCCGACCGTAGTAGTTCGCCTATCAGATAAGGATATTCGAAAAGGTATATTTTATTTTCCGGGTTTTCCCAGTCAATCGAAAAGTCGTTTTTCTGTTTTATTTGCTCCACCGATTTTAGAATGCTGCGCGTTACTCCGCTATACGTGCGGTAGTCTACATCTATAGCATTGCCTTTTTTATCAGTTACTTCAATATAAGATCCTTTTTCGTCGGCTTTCAAAACAAAAAATACATCTATTGGTTTTTGTGTTTTACTGATTTCAAAACCATAACCAGCTTGTTTATTCTTCTTAAATTGTTCCAATAGCGCCATAAAACAGCTTGTAAATTTTCGTCGGTAAAAATAAACCTAAACCCAAGATTAATTGACGATAGATGGAGTTTTAGTTGCTGGACGTTGTATTTTATACAAATAAAAAAGTCAGCCTTTGATAATCATTTCAAAGGCTGACTTCAATAATTTTTGAAAATCTACTCTAATTTAAAATTAGAGTAATACTTCTTAGCTTCGGCTTCATATCTTCTGGCCATATCCATATTGCCAAGGCCCTGATATGACAAAGCAAGGAAAGGTATATCGTTTACATGCTTGGGGTCAAGACTGAGCGATTTATTGAGTATATCAATCGTTGCCTGGTACTGTTTCAATTGAAAGTAGCAATGACCGAGGTTGGAGTACGCATTTACATAATTTGGGTTCATGGCTATGGCTTTTTTAAACACCTCTATTGCCTGTGGGTATTTACTTTGGTTCAGGTAGATAGCGCCAAGATTATTTACTGCATTCACATCGCCGGGGTTAATTTCCAGCGCTTTTTTAAATAGCGGTTCGGCTTTGTCGTATTGTTTGGTCTGGAAGTAAGCCATACCCATTTGCATATATGCATCTACATAGTTAGGGTCGCGGGTTATAGCCTGAGTAAGGTGGTATACAGCCGAATCGTATTTCTGGGTCTGAACGTAGCAGCAACCAAGATTGAATGATGCCTGAACAAATACGGGATTGATGCTTAGCGCAAGTTTGTACGCCTCAATAGCTTCCGGAAACTTACCTGTGCGCATATATACGGTTCCCAGGTTGTTGGCGGCTATAGACTGATAGGGGCTTTGCGATATAGCTGTGCGCAGGTGATAAATGGCAGAATCGTACATCTCGGCAAGCAGGTATGCTTTGCCTGTTTCAGTATGCGCATCGGTGAACAATGGATAAATTTCCACCGATTTTTTAAGGTAGTTGATACTCTCGCGAATGATTTGTTTCTGTTTTACCGGATCCTTTTCATTGGGGAATACTGTTTCCGCCATTTCATCGCCAAGATAGAAGTACAACCGGCTGTCATTAGGCTGTTTAGCAAGGTCTGTGCGGAACAGCGTATAGTTATCTTTCCAATCGGCATTGCGCGCGATGGTCATGCCCGAGAATAACAGACATACCGGTACCATAATACCTAAAACCACTTTGTTATTAATAATTTCGGGTACGCCTATTGATCCTTTTATGATCCATTTCTCAATTGCAAGACCAACTGCCAGACAAAAGCCTACTGAAGCAAAAAACAGAAAGCGTTCGCCCATAATTGTGCCTATCAGAAATGGTATATTAGAGAACAGCGATAGGGTAGCAAGGAAAAATACAATGCTGAATGCCCAAGGGTCTTTTTGATCTTTAATGAACCTGAATGCTGCAAAACCAGCAAGCGCAAGGTATATAACGGTAGTAAGTAGCACCCAGATGTTATCGAACCCTACATAGGGTATGCTGTTAAAGCAATAGTCGTTGATGAGCGGATGGGGGATGAAAAGTAAGTATAAATACTTGCCAAGCACCAGCACAGCAGTGCCGATTTTCATAGATACGCTTGGGGCTTTTACCAACGCATTGTCTATAAATTCGATAGCGGTGGTGCTGCAGCCATAAGCATCGAGAACGCGCGTACGAATGATCCAGAACACAACAAATGCTACTACCGTGCCCGATGTAATGAGTATAGCCCGCGTTTTGTTTTCGTTTCTGTAGAAGAAAAACACCATGGGCACGATAGCCAGAAATGTAAAGACGGTTTCTTTAGAAATAAACGACAGAAAGAAAGCTAAAACGCCGCCAATGAGTTGTAGTATTTTGCCTTTTTCCATATAGTTAAGGAACAAATTCATAGATACAAAGGCGAAAAAGAAGCACATTATTTCGTCGCGACTTTTTATGTTGGCCACAACCTCGGTATGTATAGGGTGAACAGCAAAAAGCAAGGATGCTATAAGGGCAACAACTGTTTTTTGTCGCCCGAACAACTTATCGAGAAATAGAAAAAGCAGAACTACGCAACCTGCAAAGAAAATGATATTGAACAAATGCCCTACCATAGGGTTGCTGCCAAATATTTCTACTTCGGCAGCAAACATAACCAACGATAAAGGACGATAGTTGTCGTTTTTAAAGTAGGCAACTCCAGTCATACGTGGGGTGCGCAGCAATTCGGGTATGCCCTCAAAGCCCTTGTTTACTATGGTGTTTTTCGTGGTTACCACATTGTCGTCGAGCACATAGCCATTGCCCAGTGTATTAAAGTACACGACCAGGGATATAACTGCCAGCCCTATGCAAATAAGCGTTGTAACAGACAACGATTTCTTAGGCTTCGCAGGCGCATCAGCGAGAGGTTTTGTTGCCGCTACCGGTTTTGGCGCAGGCGTATTGGTCGTCGCCGGTTTCGGATTCGTCTTTTTAGCCATTGTGTTTGGTTGTTTCTAAATTAGCTTTACACTTTTGTCCAAAAATATACATTTATCTAAAACTAAGGTAGTTGCAGCTCCCGATTATAACCCGCGGCGAAAAGGATATTCTCGGTTTTTATAGTCGTATATTATATGTAGGATGAAAATAGCCGACTGCATATGAATATGCGCTGCAATGAAAGTAGCAAGGAGTATATTTACCCAGCTAACGCACTATGGCTTATCGTCAACTAAGTTTTGGTTTTCCACAAAAAATCGTCCGCTATTTTATTATTGCGGTCGCTTTTTTGTTTTTATCATCGGTGTTGTTTTTTGCTATTTTTTATCTGGGTTCATCCCGGCAGGCATTATCGGCTTGGTATTTGGGGCTTACAGATTATTTCTACAAAAGGGACCTATGGCTAACTGACTTTTTTACGCCGGGTGTGAAGCGGGCGGGTAATATTTTTTGTTGGGCTGCCATAGGCATAGTTGCGGCAAGTATATTCCAGCTTTTCAAGCGCGTTGTTACTAAAACAGTGGCTGAAAAAGGTGTTTATCGGTGCAGTATAAGTTTTAATGATTTCTGCTGCGCTCTCGCGCTGTCGGGCATTTGCTTCGGGCTTTGGTTGTGGGGCAATTCCGCACTTCATCCGGCTTTCGATGAGGTTTTTTCGGCAGTCAATTGCGCGGGCGGTCATCCATTTGTTGCGCTGTCTTATTATATGCTTCCCAATAATCACATTGGTTTTAATTTGCTCAATTCAATATTGTTTCATTTTTCCGACGATAAGCTGGTTACTGGCAGGGTATTGTCGCTTGCAGCATACCTTATTTTGGTTTTATCGGTTTATGGGTGGTTTGCTACTTTTATGCGTTACCGTATATCCGCATTTTTGGGCGCAATTGTAGTAGCCTTGCAGTTTTCCGTTTGGGGTTATGGATTTCAGAACCGGGGATACGAATGGTATACGCTTGCTACATTCTTAGCATTTATATCAGCGCTGCAATTTTCGTGGACCAACAAAAAACACTGGCTACAATTGAACACGATAGCATGTATTGTGGGGAACTGCTGTGTGCCTACTTTTTTCTATTATCAGGTTGCGCAGTGGATTTTTCTGGGGGTGTTACCGGGAACTTTTTCTCGGAGTGCATTTTGGCGGGCGCAAATAATTATATTATGTATCGTTTTTCTGTTTTACCTACCGGCATTGTGTTTTTCCGGTATTGGCGCATTTATTGCCAATCCTTACGTTTCATCGGCGGGCGATCTTGGAGCGGTAGTAAATAAAAGCGGCGTTTATATCGTTGAGTTTGCAACCTATTGTTATTCCGGCATGGTCAGCGAATATAACTTTATGAATCTGCTCTTTTTCCTTGCGCCTGCGTTGCTCCTATTCAGGTGGAAACGTGATAGGTATTTTGCGCGCGCTGGAGCTTTTTTCATAGTTCTTTGGCTCATGGTCTTTATTGTTGTATTTGCAATGCGGCGATACCCCTACTTACGTAACATGGCAGGCCACGAATGTATTTCGCTTACGCTGTTCATTGCAGTTCTGTATTGGCTGACAAATAAATTGTCGCAAAGGTTGAAAATACGCCCTGCCAGCGTATTACTTTTTGCCGCAACTGCCACAGGTCTTGCAGCCCATTTTATAGAGGTAAATAGTAGCCGTTTCCAAAATTTGCTGTACAACTATAACACTACGGAAAAGTATACAGCTATCAGCGATGCTGTTGCCCAATTACCTGAAGCGGCAACTCTGGCTTGTACTAACGAGAGTTTTTATGCTTGGTATATGGCGTATAAGCGAGGTATGAAGCCGACTCAACTTCCGACAGGCAACGAACGATATTTGATAAAGCAGGCAGATGAGCATGTAGCAGCAGGGATAATGGATCGATACACCTTTCAGTTGGCTTTTGATAGCTATGAGCTGTACCAAAAGAAATAGCGCTGGTATATCAATATTTATCTATGGTACTATTATGGTTGCCAATGGCGTAATGAGCTAATTTTGTAGTAATTTAGAGATTGAGGACATCAGTAAAATTTATGCATACACAACCGGTCGACGCAAATTTGCCCTACAACAAAAGCGATGAAGAGGAAAAGAAAATGATATTGCGCGAATACCGCGCTTTGTTGCGTTCGCTGAAGGAACGACTCAAAAAGGGAGATAAGGCGCTGTTGCGGCGCGCGTTCGAGATATCGGTTGAGGCGCATAAAGATATGCGCCGTAAGAGCGGTGAGCCGTATATACTCCACCCGCTGGCGGTAGCGCAAATAGCGGTGGAGGAGATAGGTCTTGGCGTTACTTCGGCAATCTGCGCATTGCTCCACGATACAGTAGAAGATACGGAGATAACGCTCGAAGAGATTAGCGGCGAGTTTGGACCTAACATTGCCAAAATAATAGACGGCCTTACTAAAATAAGCAACGTAGTAGACATAAAAGCCGATACTACTATTCAGGCCGAGAACTTTCGTAAAATACTGCTGACACTTGCCGATGATCCAAGAGTTATATTGATAAAACTTGCGGATCGCCTGCACAACATGCGCACGCTGGAAAGCATGAGTAGGGAGAAGCAACTGAAAATAGCGTCTGAAACAACCTACATATATTCGCCATTGGCGCACAGGTTAGGATTGTATGAGATAAAAAGCGAGATGGAAGATCTGGCGATGAAGTATACAATGCCGGAAGTGTATCAGGAGATAGCGCAAGGACTGAAAGACACTAAGAGTAATAGAAGCCGCTATATAAATGAGTTTATAAAGCCGATTAAAGAAGAACTGACAGCAAACGGTTTTGATTTCGAAATTTACGGTCGTCCTAAAGCTATACACAGCATCTATAATAAGATGCGTAAAAAGCAAGTGACATTTGAAGAGGTGTACGATATTTTTGCCATCCGTGTAATTATTAAATCGACGCCAGACCATGAAAAAGAAGATTGCTGGAAGGTATATTCGATTATTACTAATTTCTACCACCCGAGTACTGAGCGACTCCGCGACTGGATAAGCGTGCCTAAGGGCAATGGCTACGAAGCGCTGCATACCACGGTAATGGGCCCGGGCGGCAGGTGGGTAGAGGTGCAGATACGCACAGAGCGCATGAACGAAATTGCGGAAAAAGGTCTTGCTGCACACTGGAAGTATAAAGAGGGCGCAGTATCCGCGCAAGAGAGCAAGCTGGATAGCTTCCTGAAGCACCTGAGGGAAATATTAAACAACCCGGATACAGATACAATAGATTTTATCCAGGATTTTAAACTCGACCTTTTTACCGAGGAGATTTATATCTATACCCCTAAGGGCGACATGCGCGTATTGCCCAAAGGCGCTACTGCGCTCGACTTTGCATTCGATATTCATACGCAATTAGGTATGAAATGTATAGGCGCAAAGGTAAATTACCGATTAGCGCCGCTGAGCCACCAACTGGATAGCGGCGATCAGGTTGAGGTGATTACTTCATCAAAACAAAATCCATCGGAAGATTGGTTGGGATTTTTGATTACCGCAAAGGCAAAGTCGAAAGTTAAGAACTACCTGAAAGAAGACAAACGCCGCACGGCGGAAGAAGGTAAGGCTGAGCTGAAAAAGAAAATGGAGCAAATAGGCGCACCGCTTTCGCAACATAATATCAACGAATTGTTGCTGTATTACAAAAAGGCGACGCCACTCGATTTTTATTACGCAATTGCGGTTGGTAATATCGACCTGAAAGACCTTAAGAATTTTACCCTTTATGGCGACAAGTTTCAGCATCCCGGCAGAGAAATTAAGGCTGAAACTAAAACGATGGAGGAGGATGCAGGCAAGATAAAGCCGGGTAAGGGCGCCGAATTAATCATATTTGGCGAAAGATCGGATAAAGTGTTGTACAAGCTTGCACAATGCTGTCAGCCGATACCGGGCGACGATGTTTTTGGATTTGTTACATCTGGCGAGGGGCTAAAAGTGCATCGCACAGACTGCCCCAATGCCGCTAAGCTATTGGCTAACTATGGTCATAGGATAGTGAAAACAAAGTGGGCGAAGAACAAGGAAATATCTTTTTTGACCGGAGTGCGAATAATAGGCATGGACGATGTAGGCGTTATTCAGAAAATTACGAACGTGATATCGGGAGAGTTGAAACTGAATATGCGGTCGTTGAGCATAGATTCGAAAGATGGTATTTTTGAAGGCACAATAATGGTGTACGTTCACGACCGTGAAGAACTGAACAATTTTTGTGCAAAACTGGGCGCCCTCGATGGCGTAACGAAAATAGAGCGCTTGGAAGGCACAAATGAATAACCTAAGAGAGAAAGAAACGACAATAAAAATATGAGCATACCCACACAAGAATTATACAATGCTTATTGCGAAATAATGCAAAAGGCAGCCGATTTGAATAACGCATCTGCAGCGCTGGGATGGGACCAGGAAGTGTACATGCCGCCTAAGAGCGCACCCACTCGCGCACGACAACTGGCGACATTGGCTACGGAAGCGCACAGTTTGTTAACAAGCGAGAAACTTGAAACTATACTCAACGAATTGGTTTCGCGTAAAGATTTGCAGGAGGAAGAGCGCACCAACGTACAATTGAGCCTGAAAGACCTGAACAAAAATAAAAAACTGCCTGCTGAGTTTGTCGACGAGCTATCGCGCCAAACCAGCGAATGTTTTAATGCATGGCTGGATGCGCGCAGAAAAAACGACTTTTCTGTGTTCGCACCATCGCTGGCTAAGATGATTGCGCTAAAGAAAAAGCAGGTGGAATACTATGGCTATGACGGACATCCGTACAACGCATTGCTGGATGATTATGAAGAAGGGGCTACAGTTTCTATGCTGGATAATGTATTTGCCGGCATCCGCTCCAGCCTGCCTCCAATTCTACACCGCATAATGCAACAACCGCAAGTAAGCGACAGTTGTTTTCACCGCCATTTCCCCAAACAAGCGCAATGGGATTTTAGCATAGATGTGCTGACCCATATGGGCTTCGATTTTGAGGCCGGACGTCAGGATTATTCAGAGCATCCGTTTACCACATCATTCTCTTCCAGCGATGTACGCCTAACCACGCGCGTTGATGAGCATAATTTTGCATCTATGCTGTGGAGTTGTATACACGAAGGTGGGCACGGACTATACGAACAGGGCCTACCTGCCAACCAGTATGGCCTGCCGCTTGGCGCAGCAGTAAGTCTGGGTATACACGAGTCGCAATCGCGGTTGTGGGAGAATTGCGTGGGGCGCGGCAGTCATTTCTGGTCGTTTTTTTACCCAAGACTTCAACAATTGTTTCCTGAACAATTGAAGAATGTTACTAAAAACGAATTCGTTAATGCTGCAAACCGGGTAACTCCATCGCTCATCAGAACCGAGGCCGACGAACTGACGTATCATTTTCACGTAATGATCCGATACGAAATAGAAAAAGCGCTCATTGAAGGTAGTTTGTTGCCAGAGCAGATACCTGCCAAATGGAATGAGTTGTATCAGCATTACCTTGGCGTAACGCCTACAGACGACAAGACAGGCGCATTGCAGGATGTGCATTGGAGTCATGGAAGTTTTGGATATTTCCCAACATATACGCTTGGTAGTTTTTATGCCGCACAGTTTTATGCGCAGGCAGTAGCCGAACTACCCGGACTGCATGAGCAAATGGCCAGCGGTGATTTTTCGTTGTTGCTGAAATGGTTGAGAGAAGAAGTGCACATACATGGGCGGAAATTCAATTCAGAGCGGCTGTGCGAGCTGATAACCGGAAAAAAGCTGGACCCTCAGTATTTTATATCATACATAACTGAGAAATACCAAGATGTATATAGTATGCGTTTATAGTTATGAGGTTAGCGACGGGTACACATGCTGTTTTGAAACGGGATATGCTCAACGCTTATTGTTTGTCTAAAAGTGCATATTTAAATGACCTTCGGTCTTCATTACTATACCGAACCACTGACCGGCGATGAGCTAAAATTCCTTAGAGATAAGGAGTCGATTGAGCGTGCGCAATATTTTAAGGTATACAGAATACTTATGTTTTTGTGTTTTCTTTTCCCATTTGTTGGCGCCTGGTATAGAGCAGCAGATGGGGGTGAAAATGCATTTTCGGTTGTTCGTTTTTTTGTTTCGTGTGCTGTGCTATTGTTTATATCCACTTTTGGCGTTTATATGTCGTATAGGGTATTTCTTCGTAATGTTCAAAGGGATATTAAGGTGGGAACAAAGACAATTGAAAAAAGTCAAGTGACCAAGAAAACATATGTTCAGTCTACCGACAGCTATTATTTGTATATCAACTCGTCGGTCAAGCTTAGTATTGAAGTGACGAGAGACGACTTTATTACGATAAAAGAAGGCGATGAAGTGAACATAGAATATGCTACATTTTCGAAACACTATTTTGGGTATTTCTAAAGCCGATGGACGGATGTGCTTTAATAGCTTTGTTTATCCCGTTATCTTTACTCGGCGAATATTCATTGCATTCGTTTTCGGGAAGGCGCTCCGCTTCTGAAAACGGAAGGCGCTATTATCCTATATCCTTATCAATTTAAATTGTTGTGCTAATTGCTGGTTTGTGAAATGTAGAGAAAGATATGGAATCCCCTTCATTTGCTTTATTGCATGTGGGTTAGCCATAGTTTTGGCAGCGTTGCCTATGTGTGCATTTGCGAAAGGAAGGACAGTAACAAAGCAGGTTTTTGCCAATGGTAAGCCACGATCGGTTGTGTATTTTACAAAAGAAGCCGACACAACGGAGTATACTGCAATTACTTACTTTGAAAACGGAAGGGTAGACAGTGAGGCACACGTGAAAAATGGAATGCCCAATGGTTATTGCAGCGTTTTTTTTGCTAATGGCAACCGAAAAATGGAGTATTGTTTTGTAAATGGCAGGCGGCATGGCTTAATGCGCGCTTGGTACGAAAATGGTAAGCCGAGATATGAAGGGTACTACAAAAACGGGGTGCAAAATGGAATATGGAAGGTTTGGACGGAAGACGATAAGCTGTTTGTGAAAACTGTAAAGAAGGGATACGAGGACGGCCGGATTATTGAATTGATTATTAATGAACGAGGAATTATGAAAATAATATCCGCAAAAAATAAAGCCAATAATCAGGAAGGAATTTGGAGATTGTACGATACAAACAATAATCTGCTGCAAACTACGATCTTTAATAAAGGTGCGCTAAATGGTAATTTCATGGAGTATTTTCCGAACGGGAAAATAAAAGCAACGGGAAAATTGATGAATGGATTTTATGATGGCATAGTTAGGTATTATGATGTTGCAGGATATGTAACGCTTTTGAAAAAATATCGGCTCGGTAAAGTTGTTGCTGTATACTGAAAAAACTCCATGTTTGTGGTTTTTTAGGCTAATGCTACACCATTTTTAAACTCTGTTAACTTAATACGTTGTTAGTTTGTTTTCGGGTATTCTGACTTGCGAATTCATTCATTTGATTAATTTAATATCTAAATTGGTAGTATTCAGTAGGTAACTTTATCGAAAATTTTATAATTTTGTGCTTGTTGATTTGCCATCCATTAATCCGGTATGGTTGTCAAGTTTTGTTTTTATAATTGTAATAAATTAGCTTGTACTTTATTAAACGTGCTTTACAGAAAGCGCTGCTAATACACGCAATATTTGCCACATACTTTTTGCGTGTATTAATAAATTTCTGTTGGGCTCCGTATTTGCGTTGAAAGACAGTGTATGTATATACATTTATTGAAAACGCAAAAGACTTAGAGTATCTGCAAAAATAGAGCGGTTTTTTTAGCGAGCCTTATTATGATACTGTAATTCATTGTTTTGATGTTTTTTAGCGTCACGGCATTGTAAAACGGAAGGCAAAAAAAGATTTACTCTACTTTTTAAACCTTGTGTAGTTAATTTAGTCAAAATCTGTTATACCTATAACCACCTAAGACCGGAACAGAAAACACTATCACAACATTACCACATATCCCACGCGGGGTAATTATCAGTAATTGAAGACGAATGGCTTTTAGATTGTTGGAATACTATGTAAGTAATTTTGTTATTTTTTCTCTTAACTCACAACTTGGAATTCAAAATGAATCCGGAAACAGAAATTAGTAATGTAAATGCAACGGATGAAGAACTGCTTGCAGACATTAAAAGCGTAGCCCAGAAAATAGGGAAGAAAACACTACAACCATTGGAATATAAAGACCATGGTAAGTACTTTACTTCGCTAATACTGAGCAGATTTGCAAACTGGAACAAGGCGCTCGAAGCCGCTGGTTTGAAGAAGGTAGTAAAAAATGGAGTGCCCGATGAGGAGATCATCGCAGATATGAAGCGCGTTGCCGCCATAGTGAAGAAGGATGTGATATCTAAGGAAGATTACAGGATGTATGGCGATTTTGGAGTGAGTGTAATTTTCAATCGTTTTGATTCGTGGGAAAAAGCGCTTGAAAAGAGCGGTTTCAAAAAATCGTCGGAAAAAGATAAAAAAATCCGCGATTTGATGGAAAATCTGGAAGACGTATGGATAAAGCTTGGGAGGTCTCCGCGCTTTGTAGAAATACGTGTCCCATTTTCAAGATACAATGGCACCCAGTATATCGCCACTTTTGGTGGTTGGCATACTTCGCTCGATTTGTTTGAAGATTACATTGCATCGGTTAAAGTTCCTTCGGAACTGTCTATAGTAGACAGTCCGGAAATAGAAAAAGGACATAAGACCACCAAAGACATCAACAGGCAAACGAGGTTTCATGTTATGAAACGTAGTGGTTTTAAATGTTCAGTTTGTAAGAACAATAGCCAGACCAACCCCGGTGTGACGCTGGATGTAGAACATATAACGCCCTGGGAGAAGGGTGGAGAAACAGTAGATGAAAATCTGTATGTTGTATGTTCGGAGTGCAAAAAGCAGAAAGAAGGAAGTATATAGCTATAGAAATTATTTCTGTTCTATCACTCGTTAAAGTTCTAATTTTGTTGCCGCGTTGCGCAAAAGATAGTTTTGTCTTTGGATCATATTAGATAATTGAGTATAACGCGTTGGTTGGTTCCGGTTACTCCATACCGATTCCGACCAATGCGGTCAATTATTATCGTTTGACTATATGACTTCTTGTGCAGCGGCAACCAAATTTTGAATTGATAGATGATACAGATGTACCCGGCTAATGCCGACGAAGCCCTTGAGTTTAATAAAATTATAGATTTACTGCTGCATAAATGTCGCACCGATGCGGCTCGTGAGCGTGTCGCTAATATTCGGTTTCATACCCACAAGGAGCATATGGAGCGCGACTTGAATCAGGCTAATGAGTTTAAAGCTATACTTACCAGCGCCGACCACTTTCCCAACGATTTTACCCGAAATCTGCACCGCGAACTCAGACTATTGTCTATTTCGGGCGGTGTGCTGAAAGGAGATGAGTTGTTGTCGTTCAGCTACCTTGCTTTGAACACAAAGGATATTTTGCAGTGGTTTAAGAAAAACAATGATCTATTCCCGACCTTAAGAGCTATAAGTGAGCGAATAGTGTATGAAAAAGAGATTGTAGAGCTGATAACTACCGTAATAGATGAAAACGGGATAGTGCGCGATACTGCCTCGAAGGAATTGATGTCTATACGGTCGGAATTGGCAAAGTTGCGGTATGAAACACGTAGAACATTTGATAGCGTACTGCGTAGGTTAAATAAAGCCGGTTACTTGGCCGACATTAGTGAGAGCTTCATGAATGGCCGACGAACGGCAGCTGTTCTGGCCGAATATAAACGAATTGTGAAGGGTATTCTGCACGGTGAAAGCGATACGCAGAAAACAGTGTTTATTGAGCCTGAAGATACTATTGAACTAAATAATGAAATTTTTTCGCTGGAGCGGGCAGAGAGTAAAGAAATACACCGCATACTGGCGCAAGCTACTAAAGACTTATCGAGGTATGCGCCTCAACTGGAAACCTATTACCATTTGTGCGGCGCCTACGATTTTATAAGAGCCCGCGCCCTGCTGGCTATAGACATGAACGCTAATATGCCGCGTTTAAGTCCTCACCCTGGTTTGCAGCTTGTTAAGGCATGTCATCCGCTTTTGTTGTTGCGCAACAAAAATTCTAATAAAACAACTGTACCGCTTAACATAACGCTCGATAGGCAAAATCGGATATTAATAATAAGCGGTCCTAATGCAGGCGGTAAAACTGTGTCTATGAAAACAGTGGGGCTGCTACAGTTGATGGCGCAGGCCGGCTTGTTGATACCGGCAGATGAAAGCTCGGAAATAGGCGTATTTAAGCAGATAATGGTGCAGATAGGCGATACGCAAAGTATTGAGCATGAATTGAGCACCTACAGCGCGCATTTGCAGGATATGAAGAAATTCATGGAATTTGCTAATGGGAAAACATTGTTTTTGATAGATGAGCTGGGTAGCGGTTCAGATCCGAACCTTGGCGGCGCTTTTGCAGAAGCTATTGTTGAAGATCTGGCCAGAAAACACGCCTTTGGTATTATTACAACCCACTACCTGAACCTGAAGGTGATGGCAGGCAAAGTAAGAGGCATTTTTAATGGCGCCATGGCTTTTGACGAAGAACGCCTCGAACCATTGTACCGATTAGCTATAGGAAAGCCGGGCAGTTCGTACACCTTCGCTATAGCCCAACGCAGCGGTTTGCCTGAGGCTGTTATAGCAAGAGCGCGCCAACTAACGCAGGTAGAGCATTTTAAGCTGGATAAAATGCTGCATCAGGCAGAGCAGCAAACCGTGAAACTATCTGACAAGGAAAAGGAACTGGATAAGCTGATAAAGGAGAATGAAAAACTAAAGCGCAACTACGAAGAGCTTACAGATAAAGAAAAGCTGAAACAACAACAGGCTACGCTACGCCTGCAAAATGTAATAAAAAAAGAAGAGCTGGAATACCTGCGCGATACCGAGCGCAAATTGAAACAGATAATACAAGACTGGAAAAAAACAGAAAACAAGCAAGACGTAATAAATGCGGCAGAGAATGTGCTGTTTAAGAAAAAGCAGATACAGGCAAATGTAGCTGCTGCAAGAAAGGCAGATAAAGCTTATGTAGTAACGGGCGCTAAAATAAAAATAGGCGACTTGGTGAGACACAAAACAAACCACCAGATAGGAACGCTGACAGAACTTAAAGACAAGAAAGCTATAGTGAAAATTGGAAATTTACCTTTTACCGTGGCTATAGATGAATGGGTAGCAGTAAAAAAAAGAGAGGAAAAGGAACTGGCTAAAGCCAAGTAATAACTGCCGCCTACATAAAAAATAACACATAAATAGCTCCGCAAAGACATAGCAGCGACGCGGTCATCAACAGTAAAAAGCGACCCATTCTGTTTTTAGGTAGGTTGAGCATTGGTTTTTGATTTTTTTCTTTTTAGAAATATAACATGAAAAGTGAAAAATGGAGGTCTTTTTCGGAAGAAATAAGACCTCCATTTTTTTTGTAAACTATTGTTTAATAGGCTCTTGCACAAGTGTATTGAAGTTGCGGCTTACGGTAGTAAGCGGACCGTCTACTTCTTTGCCTGATTTGTCTATCAATGTGAGCGTTACTTTGCACTTGCCGCTACCCAGATTTTGAATGAACTTGGGTTCCCACTTATCAAGTGTTGTTGTTAGTTTTTGTGTTGCTTGGCTCTCGTTTGCTATTTCTGCCTTCACCTTAAAGCTATCAGCGCCCAACTGACAGTTCCATACATAGTAATCCAGAAGCAGGTTGGTTGTATCCTTGCCTATATAATCGCCTTTTGGGCGGCTGTAAAACAACATTGGCGTTTTGGGCTCGTCAAGTTTTTTAAGATTGCCTTTTTCGTCTATCTTGAAGTGGTATACTACAGCAGCTCCCTTAGACTTTACCGATTCGTGGTAAGAACGCGACAAAAACGCCATAAGGTAGTGCTCCGTGTTGTTTGCAAGCGTT
This sequence comes from uncultured Flavipsychrobacter sp., assembly GCA_964561325.1. Classification (GTDB taxonomy): domain Bacteria; phylum Bacteroidota; class Bacteroidia; order Chitinophagales; family Chitinophagaceae; genus Nemorincola. The sequence goes on along the minus strand of CAZLPE010000019.1, from coordinate 5,578 downwards.
ACCTCGTTTTTCGGTTCGTAGAGCGCTTTGTAAGGCTGATTGTCTAAAATAAAGTGAATGTGTTGACCCTGAGCCGAATTATTGCAGAGTTTTGTGGCATTGTCAGCGGTTTGCATTTTCAGCTCGTAGTTTTTTACATCGAAAGAAAAAGCAACTTTGGCTGAGTCTTTACCTACTTTTTCGCCTTTTGCAGTAACTGCTATAGTAGCATTAGGGAACTCTGGCGATGGCGTTACGGTGGATATTGCCACAGGCGGAGGAGCAGCAGTAACGCTGTCTGTCGCATTTTTGTTATCCTCTTTTGGTGCGCTATCGCCGCAAGAAGCTAAAAGTAGCGCCGAGCCTGCTACTAATACGGGTAAAACTAACTTTTTCATAAATGGCTATTTACCTCAAAATTAAACTCTTATTTTCAAAATCAGGCTATTGATGTTTGTACACTTATAAATTCAGACTGTTTGTATTGAAATAGGGCAGGTTTTACTATTGGGTAGTTAATATAAGCGTTTGAATGACAATGGTTCTTGCATTTTTCGGGAATTGACCCTAAGTTTGAAAAACCACTAATTCATAAACATGCAGCTTACAGAATTTGAATATGCGATACTCGATAAAATAATTCCAACACAAACTTTCGAGGACCCGCTGGCTATAAAAACGGCCCTCAGGCGCCTGGTAGACGAACAACGCGAAACGCTCATAGCCCAGGGCTTAGCTACAGACGAGAACTTTAAATCATTTCATAATGCCACTGCCGATAACATCTGGCACTTTTTGCGCAGAAATGCTTTTTTTGCCGAGCGCGAAGGCGGAGTGTTTTTCCTTACCGAGAAAGGGAGACAGCTACGCCAGCAGAAGTCGCTGCAAAACTATATAGACTGGCGCGAGCAACAAACAAAGGTAGATGCCGACATAATGCGCCGGACACGTGAACAGGGGTATCTGGAAGAAAAGCAAACATCGGTAAAAGTAGAAGAGGTAGAACGTAAAAGCAATAGGCTGGGCATAATAATAGCTTCTGTAATAATACTGGTTGTAATTGCTATTTTACTGCATAAGTACGGTATATTTTAGCGAGATAGGGCAAAGTCGATAGCTGCGTTAGCGTGTATAAGCGTTGTGTCGAACACCGGCGCTGCAACATCTGCCTGATTTATCAATAGCGGTATTTCTGTGCAGCCCAATATTATGCCCTCAGCTCCTTGTTGTATTAGGTCGGCTATTATGGTGAGGTAGCGTTGTTTTGTAGCAGCGGTTACAATGCCCTTTCCCAACTCGTAAAAAATAGTTTCATGTATAAAGTCACGGTCTGCTTCGTCGGGTATCAGTGATTTTATACCGTATTGCGCCAGTTTTGCTTTATAGAAATCTTTTTCCATAGTTGGCTTAGTGCCCAGCAGTCCGATGGTTTTTAGCTGAGCTTGCACAATTTTTTGCGCAGTAGCATCGGCTATATGCACTACCGGCAGTCCCGTTGCAGCTTCTACTTTATCGGTAAACATGTGCATAGTATTGGCGCAAATCACAATGCCCTCTGCGCCGCTGTTTTTCAGGTTTACTGCGGCGGCAGTGAGCATATCGCCTACTCCTGCCATATCGCCGCTGTCGGCGCGGTCTTTGATATCTGCATAGCTAAACGAGTGTATGATGCACCGTGCGAAATGCAAGCCGCCCAATCGCTGGTTGATACCTTCGTTGATGTATCTGTAATAGTCGGCAGTAGATACCCAGCTAATGCCGCCAATGAGTCCGAGAGTTTTCATAAATAGTTTGGTGTTGCTATGTTTTGTGTACCCGCCCCGTTTGGTGCCATCGGGTGTTTTCTCTGATTTATCTACCTTTATAAAAAATACCACTGCAATATACAGATTCGGGAGCTTTCTGAAATTGCTGCAATTATGAAAAATACCCTAAAAGATTATCTGCCCGGATTTGTCTTGTTTTTGGCGGCATTGGCCATAGGGCTGTATGTCTATCAGGATTATGGTATAGGGTGGGATGAGCCACTACAAAGGCTGCCCGGTGTATATAGTTATGATTATCTTATCGCTGGTAAGCAGGATTTGTTTACTAATCCTACCGATTACCATGGGGCTGGCTTTGAGTTGCCGCTGGTGATGGTAGAGCGGTGGCTTCGTCTTGAAGATATGCGCGATGTGTACCGGATGCGGCATCTGGTAACCCACTTGTTTTTTCTGGTTGGTGTTTTTTCTTTTTATATACTGTGCTTCAGGCTGTTTAGAAGCCGTGTGTTGGCGGCTATGGGTTTTTGTATGCTGCTGTTGGCGCCGCGCATATACGCTCATTCATTTTTCAATAGCAAGGACATTCCCTTTCTTACAGCTTTTATAATTGTGGCTACGCTATGGCAATATGCTTTTGAAAAAAACAAGATCTTTCCATTTCTACTGTTAGGTATGGCCGCCGGCTATGCCACAGGAATACGCATTTTGGGCATATTGTGGCCCGCTTTTACAGGCGCTGCGCTCGTTATAGATTTTGTATGCGGATACCGTAACAAAACGCTCAGATGGCAGCCGGTAGCAAAGGCGAGCGTTTTCCTTGTTGGTTATTGTGCTATGCTATACAGCGCTTGGCCATACCTGTGGCGCGACCCGCTGCGCCATTTTGCCGATGGCTTTAGCGCTATGCTGCATTACAATGCCTGGGGTGGGGCGGTATTGTTTAGAGGTAAACTTATACCGGGCGCAGAAATTCCCTGGACTTATTTCCCGGTTTGGTTTAGTATTAGTAATCCATTGCTATGGCTTGTAGCAGGTATTTTAGGCATCGGTTGGCTTTGTGTCGCTTTTTTCCGTCGACCATTACTGTTTCTTACCAATACGCCAGAACGCAATTTTGTATTGGCTACATTGTGTTTTTTTGCTCCGGTTTTAGCGGTTATTGTTTTCCATTCTGTGATATACGACGATTGGCGACACTTGTATTTTGTGTATCCCTCCTTTGTGTTGCTTACTTTATACGCCATCAATAAAGCGTTGCAATCCAGATTTAAGCCTGTATTTGTTGCGCTTTGCTTTGTGCAGCTCGGCATAACTGCTTATCAAATGGTTAAGTTGCACCCATTTCAGCAGGTTTATTTTAATGTACTTGCAGATAAAAGTACAGAAGCGCTGCACAAGAAATATGATCTGGAATATTGGGGATGTGGTTTTAAACAAGCGCTGGAATACCTACTTGCAAAATACCCCGGTGAAATAGAAGTAACAGGAAATGCCGACCCGCTACCAAACAATATTATGGGTTTGTTGCCGGCAGATAGAAAGCGCATAAAAGCTGTGCCTATTACACAGGCTCGGTTTTTTATCACCAATTATCGTATGCACCCTCAAGAATATCCCTACACAACGCTGGAGTATGGTATAAAAGCAGAAGGTAGTACCATTATTGGTATATATAGATTGAGGTAAAA
>CAZLPE010000019.1:0-2045 GCA_964561325.1 uncultured Flavipsychrobacter sp. | reverse complement strand
TGCATTTCTTCGTACAGGTTCGACATGAGTTGCACAATAGGGGCTTCTGGTTTTGGCGCCCAACCGGGATAAATGCCGCTATATTCCAATGACGCGCCCATCAGTTCGAAGGCGCTGGCGATTGCGGATTTAAGGTCGTACTTTTCACTATCCACCGAGCTACGGGTGAGGCATTGCACACTGTAGCTGCCGTTGGCCACCACCACGCGCGCCAGATTGTTAGAGCTTTGCACCAGCCCGGCTATATCCGGACTCATTCTGTATATGCCATTGGGGCAGGCATAAAGGGCGCGCAACAGTTTGTATTGGAACGCTGCATCCATAACCGTATCGGGCGCAGTTGCCGGCTCTATGGCGATAGTTAGTTTAGGGTCTGTTGTCTGATATTCTGCTTTTAACGTAGCAGCAAGTTGCGCTACTGCCTCTTGTACTTTTTCTGAAACATCGGCGCTGCAAACAATTACCGCAACTGATTCGCGAGGGATGGCGTTACGCAAACTGCCGCCGCTAATACTGCCAATGCTTATGGTATATGATTCGGTAAGTGTATGCAATATTCTGTTCATCAGTTTGTTAGCATTACCGCGGCCTAAGTGTATATCTGCGCCCGAATGACCGCCGGTGAGACCCTTTACCGATATAGAATAAGCTATGCCGCTGGTGGGCGAAGTAGTAGCATAGGCGCCTGTAGCTGTAACATCTATACCGCCTGCACAACCTATGGTTAGTTCGTTATCTGCTTCGGTGTCCAGGTTCAGCATTATTTTTCCATCCAGCAATCCTCCTTTGAGCGATAGCGCTCCGGTCATACCGGTTTCTTCATCAATGGTGAACAGCGCTTCTATAGCGGGGTGCGGTAGGTCTGTGCTTGCCAGCAACGACATAATAGTAGCCACTCCTATACCATTGTCGGCGCCCAGCGTAGTGCCTTTAGCGCGCACCCAATCGCCGTCTACCAGCATTTCTATACCTTGTGTGTCGAAGTCGAAAACGGTATCGCTGTTTTTCTGATGCACCATATCCAGGTGGCTTTGAAGCACGATCGTTTGCTTACCTTCCATACCGGCCGATGCCGGCTTTTTTATGATAACATTGCCCACCTCATCTACATAAGTTGGCAGTTGCAGCCCCTCGCCAAACGCCTTGATAAAGGCTATTACCCTTTCTTCTTTTTTCGAAGGTCTCGGCACGGCATTCAGGTCGGCAAAATGATTCCACAATGCGGTTGGCTCGAGACTTCTTATTTGTTCATTCATGTTATTCAATTTCACTACTAAAGTAAGGATAAATACATTTTTGGGCGTTGTAAAATTTCCTTATTGTTATTGTCGGCTATATTGCCACAGCGCGTATTGCGTATATCTCAATAAAATAAAGTAAATTTCAGTATGCTGAATCAAGTAAAAATGATAATTACTACTACTAAATGCCTGACTAACAATCAATTGCAGCAAATTAACGACCTGTGGGACGCTGAATATCAGCAAACCCTAAACGGTCGATTTCCGAAACTCTTAGACGGAGTAGATGACTATTGTCATTACGTGATAGAACAGGAGGGTAGGGTGGCGGCATGGGCAGTACATTTCTGGAAGGACAATGAACGCCGGTTTTCGATAATAGTGGATGCAACCCATCAGGGCTCCGGCATGGGTAAGGCGCTGATGGACAGGTTAAAATGCGACTTGACAGAGTTTTACGGATGGGTAGTAGACAATAATAGCCACCTGAAAGCCGACGGAACCTACTACCGATCGCCGCTGCAATTTTATATAAAACAAGGTTTTGAGGTACTTAACGATCAGCGAATAGACAATGAATTGCTGAATGCAGTGAAGGTGAGGTGGGGGAGTAGAGAATTACCGCCACAATAGCGCTAAAAATATGGCCCTATTACACTACATTTGCAATCTGTAAAAATGACGTTTACGTTATGCTTACAGTAAAGGAGAGATGCTCGAGTGGTTGAAGAGGCACGCCTGGAAAGTGTGTATACCTGTCAAAGGGTATCTAGGGTTCGAATCCCTATCCCTCCGCCTTCGCCC
>CAZLPE010000018.1:30564-42678 GCA_964561325.1 uncultured Flavipsychrobacter sp. | reverse complement strand
TAGATTACAAATTAAAGAGAAGCGGCAATGGCGTGTATGCTTTTTTGATAAAAGGCGATGTGCACATTGATGGTGTAGCCCTAAATGAACGCGACGGACTGGGAATATGGGACACCGAAGCAATATCAATAACTGCCGACAGCAATGCAGAAATATTACTAATGGAGGTACCTATGGCTGTGTAGTATTGTATTAATAATCAGCGTTGAGTAAATACCTGCGAATAGCGACCAGTCTGTTTTGGTCTCTAATTGTAGGTATTATTGTGTGCTCCTCTGACGTACGTTTGAGGTGATTGATAGATTTTTTCAGAACCGATATGCGTAGTCATGTGAAGTTGACTACAAATGAAAGTACGAATACATAACTTGTAATATAAGTAGTGAAAGGTTCTTATGTTTAGAGCAAGAAATTTTACATTTAAAGTGTTCCGTTAACCTAATAGGCTACTTTGACACTATTGTTATCTTTCTATATTTTGTGTGGAGGTGGGGGTGTTGCACTAACAAACTTGATTATGTGGCCTCGCCAGGAATCGAACCTGGATCTGGAGCTTCGGAAACTCTTATACTATCCATTGTACTACGAGGCCGTAGTTTTTGGGAGTGCAAAGGTATCACATTTTCGAGCAATTTTTGCGAGGCGCCAACTAAAATAATTGCGTATTCCCCTCAGGCATTATGGAGTCAGTTAATTTGAATGTGCATTGCGTTTTTATAACTATAAGGCCATGGTCCGCAACCCACTGTTAACCATTATTAACTTTAATCTTCATCAAAAAATTCGTTCTGATAAAATAGCTTTTTACCTTTACCGTTTCAGTTAGGAAAATAGGCTGTGGCAGTCTATTTTTGATTGTACATTACAAGTTTTGCTAAAAAGCTACTTATGCAGTTAGATTTTAAAAAATTGAAGGTGGAGATCTTCACCATTATTGCCTTTGCAATCCTTTCGCTGTTGTATTGCTATCCGCAGCTACAGGGTAAAAAACTGTACCAGCACGATAATATATCGTGGCAGGGCATGGCCCACGAAGCCATGACCTATCACGAGGCTACAGGCAAAGATGTACTGTGGTCTAACAGCATGTTTGGTGGTATGCCCACCTACACAACGTATGTAGGCACTACCAATACGAACTTCACCGGTTATATTCAGGTGGCTTTAGAGGCTATAGGTAAGCCTGCTTATTTCTTTTTTATTGCCATGATGTGCTTTTACATCATGCTTCGTGTTTTTAAAGTCAATCCTTGGATAAGCGCCGTGGGCGCTATTGCTTACGCCTTTTCTTCGTACAATCCTATTATAATAGGAGTAGGGCACGATACAAAAATGCTTACCATGGGTTACCTGCCTATGGCGGTAGCAGGTCTGTACCTCATTTTTAAAGAAAAATGGCTTACCGGCGCTGCTATATGGGGTATTACGCTCTCGCTAATTTTCACCAACAATCACTTTCAGGCTATTTATTATTCGCTGCTCATATTTGTATGTTTTGGCATTACTATGTTTGTTACGGCTATAAAAAGCGGTCGACTGAAGCAGTTTTTTATATCGTGCGCTATAGCGGCCGTTACAGGAGCATTGGGCGTTGGCCCTACAGCTACCTCTATACTTACTACCAACGAGTATGCTAAAGAAACAATGCGCGGCGGCGGTAGCGAACTTTCCGGTCACGATAAGAAAACTAATGGCGGATTGGATAAAGAATATGCTTTTCGCTGGAGCAACGGTATTGGCGAAACGTTCTGCCTGATGATACCATATTTATACGGAGGCTCGTCGGGCGAGGCGGCAGATAAAGCGCCTAAAACACTGGAAGCAATTGGCGGCAACGCTGACTCGTTGCCTATATATTGGGGCCCACAGCCATTTATTTCTGGTCCGGTATATTTTGGCGCAGCCGTTTGTTTTCTTTTTGTACTGGGTATGATGGTTGTGCGCTCGCCACACAAATGGTGGATACTGGCGGCATCTATAATAGGCATTGTATTAAGTTGGGGTAAGAATTTCGAAGGGCTTAATTTCTTCTTGTTCGACCATGTGCCTATGCTAAACAAATTCAGAACGGTGTCTATGGCGCTTATCATTCCTCAATTTCTGTTTCCATTCTTAGGCGCTTGGGCTGTTCAAGAGGTGATAAATCAGAAAAATGACCCAAAAATGTGGAACAGCATTAAAATGTCGGCGGGTATAATGGCTGGCTTGTGCTTGCTGTTGGGTGTTGGCGGATCAATGTTCTTTACGTTCACAGGCGGCTCTGATGCTCAGTTGCAACCAGAAATGGTTAAGTTGCTGAAAGCCGATCGCGCTTCGCTGGCTACTACCAGCGGTATAAAAAGCGCGGCATTTATCCTATTGATCGCTGGCTTGCTTTGGGCGTTTATCAAAGAAAAAATCAATCAAAGTATACTGGTTATAGGCACAGGATTGGTAATAATGATAGACCTCATGCCGGTGGCGCATGAATACCTGAATGAGAAAAACTATGTTGACCAATCTGAATACGATGCGTTTTTTGAACCACGCAAGGTAGACAGACAAATAATGGCCGACCCAGACCCATACTATCGCGTGCTGGACCTAACTAAAGATACCTACAACGATGCCGTACAGGCTTATTTCCATAAATGCGTTGGCGGCTATCACCCTGCAAAAATGGAAATATATCAGGACCTTATAGAGCGTCAAATGAGTCGCGGTTTCAACAAAGAGGTGCTCAACATGCTCAACACGAAGTACATAATTGTAGGCGGCCGTAAGAGCGAACCTGGTGTGATACCTAACCCTACGGCCTGTGGCAATGCCTGGTTTGTAAACGAAATAAAATGGGCGAATACTGCCGATGAAGAAATGGACGGACTAAATGCGCAGAATATACAAGACACTGCGCCTATGCCCAACGCCTTCGATCCGAAAAAAACTGCCGTTATGCGTAGTAGCTTTAAATCAGACCTTGGCAATTATGAGTTGGGTAAAGACAGTTCGGCAACTGTGAAGCTGGATAAATACGGACTGGATGAAATATCATTCAAGTCGAACAACAGCAAAAACGGCCTCGCGGTATTCTCAGACATCTATTATGCCAAGGGTTGGAAGGCATTTGTAGATGGTAAGGAGACCCCGATTTACAAAGCCAACTATGTGTTGAGGGCTATAAAAATCCCTGCAGGGGCGCACCAAATTGAGTTTCAGTTCCGCCCCGATAGTTTTTATAAGGGTAAAACAATTGGTATGATTACCAGTTTGTTACTTATTATACTTGGTGTTGCGGCATTGTACCCCTTGTTTCGTAAAGACACTATGCCCGCGCTAAAATAATAGCGCACTACCTTTTATGGAGCCTGAATCTTGCACAACAAATGTGAGATTCAGGCTTTTTAAAATACTATATTTATATTAGCTTTCTGATACAGCCAATTCCAAAAACACCATAATTGTCGAGCAGCCATCGTAATTCATTTGTAAGCAATTCGTTTTTCATTTTTCTCATCAGATTTTTCCCTTCCCTGGCAAATTTTCTGGTGTTGGTGGCGTATTCTAATATTTTGCCGCAATCGGCTTATGGCGATTATCAACATTTCTGGATACAACTCAATGTCTTCTACCCGCTTGCTTGTTTTGGGATACACATCGCTATAGTGACATATAGCGGTGAATACCTGAAAAATGTATTGCAAAGGCTTACTGCAAAACACTACCTGGAGTATAGTTTTTGGATATTGTCGATAGCCGGTGTTTTTGCTTTATTACAATCGCAATCACTACATTTATCGCCCATTATTCCTTTTTTATTTTTGCTTGCCTTCTCCTTATCCTTTATTTTCGAATCGATATTAATTGTTTTTCGCAGCTACAAACCATTGGTTGCGGTCAATGTGCTTTATTCGCTGGCATATTGTTTAGTGCATTGGCTCGTGATAAAAAGCGATTTTACATTGTATGCCATCTTTAAAAGTCTATTGATTGTTACAAGTCTACGCCTAATAATATACGCAGCCCTGGCGCTACATAAAATAAAAAACGCAACCATCAGCGAGCAATTTGCAGAAGGCGATGAATTAAGGCGAATCAGATCTTTGTGGCTACATCTGGGCATTTACGACATTATACAAATACTATCCGGATGGATCGATAAGTTTATCATTTCCATATTGCTTACATCGCAGCTCTCTGCCATCTACTTCAATGGTTCGCAGAATATTCCGTTTCTACCCTTATTATTGGGCGCAGCAAGTAGCGCAGCGCTTATAAAGCTGGCAAGCGGCAACAAGCAAGATGAAAAAACCGATATTATCCGTATCATGAATCAGTCGGGTAGGGTATTGTCTTGTATTGTTTTTCCCATATTCCTGTTTTTACTTTGTTACCGGTGGGAGCTGATCATTACCGTTTTCACAGAAAAATACGCACCCGCAGTACCAGTTTTTTTTGCGGCCCTATTCATACTGCCGCTCAGAGCATATAGTTTTAGCACGGCGCTACAACGGCTGCACAAGGGAGCTATCATCAATACAGGCGCAGTTGTAGAAATTGTATTGGGCTGCCTACTGATGTATCCACTATACAAATGGATGGGATTGCCAGGCGTAGCGCTCAGCTTTGTGCTGTCTACCTGGTTTCAGGCGTCGTTCTATTTGTATCATACGGCAAAGCTATTGAACACAAGTCCGTGGGTTCTTGCACCGGTAAAACACTGGACCTATAAACTCATTGTTTTTGCTACTTTGTTTATAGGCATTCATTATATTGGCATCAGCTTTCTATCCCAAAAGATTAGTCTATTTTTGGGAGCAACGGTAATGGCTGCAGCTATTTGCATTTCGTTATTTATAGAACTTACAAACCAAAGAAAACATGGCAGGATCCAATAACCGGCACAGATTTAGAAATATAGATAATACCGGCTTTGGTCCGAATAGCAGCGTTGAGGGCGGACGATTAATAAACCCTGATGGAACTACTAATCTACGCAAACGCGGTTTGCCTATCTGGGAGCGCATCAGCATATACCATACGCTGTTGCGCATGGATCGCGGTCCTTTCTTTTTCTGGATATTTTTGTTTTACACCTCTGTAAACATTGTTTTTGCAAGCATCTACTTTCTTATAGGCGTACACAATTTGTCTGGTATAGACCCGGCGCAAACCAATTTTCAACAATTTACCGCTGCTTTCTTTTTTAGTTCGCAAACCTTAACAACGGTGGGCTATGGGCACGTTGCGCCCTCAGGTATGATGACAAATATTGTAGCGTCTACCGAATCGCTATTGGGCATTCTTTCATTTGCTGTGGTAACGGGGCTGATATACGGGCGTTTTTCACGTCCGCGCGCATACCTGCGCTTTAGCGGCAACATGCTTGTTGCCCCATATAAGGGCGGTACAGCGCTTATGTTTCGCACGGCTACTTACAAGAACAACCATCTTACCGACGTAGAAGCGCAAATGACACTGGCGCTACATGTGCCGGAAAACGGAAAAACAGAAACCCGGTTTTATCAATTGCCGCTGGAAATTTCAAAGATTAATTCATTGGCATTGAGCTGGACTGTAGTACACAATATTAACGATGAAAGTCCTCTTTTCAATTTCACTGAAGCAGATATCAGAAACAATAAAATGGAGGTAATTGTTACCATAAAGGCATTCGACGATCATTTTTCGAATGTAGTTATGCAGCGTACTTCCTACACACACAATCAGGTTGTGTTTGGCGGCCGATTCCTGCCAATGTTCGAAAGAGCGCAATCGGGCCAATACACGCTACTAGAGCTCGACAAAATAAATGCTCACGAACGTGTGGTTTTACCACAACGAGTATTCTCTGACAATTAAACGACAATCACCTGTTTTGTTGTACTTACAATATGACATCGCGAAGCGCTGCGGTTATAAATAACCAAAATCATGTATCTTTGCGCACTTTTGTAATTGCAAACCGACCTACTAAATAACAAATTTGAAAACAAGAACTTTAAGAAAAGACAAGGTTAACATCATTACGCTTGGTTGCTCTAAGAATATGGTAGACAGCGAGGCTTTGGGTGGACAGCTCCATGCAAACGGCATAAATGTAACGCATGAGAACCGTCGTCTCGACCATAATATTGTGGTGGTAAACACTTGCGGATTTATAGATAAAGCTAAAGAAGAAAGTGTAAATACAATTCTTGAGCAGGTAAATCTTAAAAAGAAGGGAAAATTAGATAAGGTATATGTAACGGGATGCCTGAGCGAGCGCTACCGCAACGACCTGCTCAAAGAAATACCTGAAGTTGATGCTTGGTTTGGCACAATGGAATTGCCGCAGATGCTCAAAAAACTAAATGCAGATTATAAAGCAGAGTTAGTAGGCGAACGCTTGCTGAGTACGCCCAAACACTACGCATACCTTAAAATATCTGAGGGCTGCAACCGTACATGTTCTTTTTGCGCAATACCGTTAATGCGTGGCAACCACGTGTCTAAAACCATAGAAGAAGTACTGGCTGAGGCAAAACGACTGGTAAAAATGGGCGTTAAGGAAATAATGCTTATAGCCCAGGAACTGACGTACTACGGACTGGATATTTATAAAAAGCGCGCGTTATCCGACCTTTTAAAACACTTGTCTGATGTGCCGGGTCTTGAATGGATAAGATTGCACTATGCTTATCCGTCAAAATTTCCGCTGGATATACTGGATGTAATGCGCGAGCGCGACAACATATGCAACTACCTGGATATGCCGTTACAGCACATTTCAGATAATATGTTACAGGCTATGAAACGCCAGATAACGCGCGCAGAAATAACCGACCTTATTGCCAATGTGCGGGATAGAGTGCCGGGCATTTGTATTCGCACAACGCTCATTACCGGCTTCCCCGGCGAAACAAGAGCCGATGTAGAAGATATGAAGCGTTTTCTGGAAGATGTACGTTTAGACCGTGTTGGCATATTCACCTATTCGCACGAAGAAAACACAACCGCCTACCAACTGGACGATAGTATTCCTGCAGACGAAAAAGAGCAACGCGCACAGGAAATTATGGAGGTGCAACAAGAAATAAGCTACGAAAAAAATCAGGAAAAAATAGGCAATACTTACAAAGTAATCATTGACAAAAAAGAGTCTGGCAGATACCTTGGACGTACAGAATTCGACAGCGTAGAAGTAGATAATGAAGTGGTTATCAATAGCGAAACAGAATTACCAATAGGCGATTTTGTACAGGTGAAAATAACCAAAGCTTTCGATTATGATTTGGAAGGCGAAGTAATATAATTCATTAAAAAGCCGGCTAATCGCCGGCTTTTTAATTGACATAATGCGCTCATTATCAAGCCTTCATATTAGTAAACTGCAACGGCAAATCGATATTGGAAGTCCGGCAAAGCTGGATAACTTCCTGTAGGTCGTCAATTTTTTTTGCTGTTACTCTTATTATATCATCCATAATAGCCGCCTGTACTTTCAGACCACTATCCTTGATTATTTTCACTATTTTTTTGGCATAGTCTTTATCTATGCCATTCTTTATCACCACTGTTTTACGTATGTATTTACCAGACCCGGTAGGTTCTTTACTCATATCAAAGCTGGTAGCCTCTATGCCCTGACGCATAGAGCGGGTGAGCAATATTTCTTCCAATTGCTTTAACTTCATATCGCTCTCCACCTCTATTGCAATGGTCATATCCTTTTTATTCAGTTCTAAAGAAACATGCGTTCCTTTAAAGTCAAATCGATTGTCAATCTCTTTTTTGGCAATATTTACTGCATTATCTAATGTTTGCAGATCTACTTTACTTGCTATATCGAATGATGGCATGGTATTGAATTATGTAACGTAAAAATAAAAAACAAAGTGGAATCGCAAAAACGATGCATTAATTTAATGTTTTTGAAATGCTATTTATAGTAAACATTAAAGAAGCCATAATAGGGCGTTGCATTTTTGTCGTCGAACATCTTTTTGTAATTGTAAGCAGATATCACCAACGGCCTTACCTCCGTTTCTTTATAGTCTGCAAATAGAGCGGACTCCTTGATATCGGCAAGGTATTTCTTAGCCTGTTCTGCATTGGCAAATTTTCTTACCACAAGCGCTGCCTGATCAGCGCCGTAAAAATCGATCAATAGCTCTAAACCAGCCTCATTGTATTTTTTTGAGTTAAAGGACTGTACAGCTTTTTTTACGGCAGCGGTGCGCGAATCGATACCTGGAAGTGTAAGTACAAAATAATGCTCTTTGTCGGCGGCATATGTGTATGTGTCCGGTATTTCGGGCGGCGGTGGCGGCGTCGCTGCCTTTTCTGCTTTAGCTTTTGCAATCTCTGCTTCCTTTTTTGCCTCTTCAGCCTTAGCTATTGCCGGGTCTACAGGCGGTGTTTCTTTATACCACGACGGTTTACCTCCGTTTCTTACTTGCTTTATATAGTCTTTTACGGTAGTAGCCCATGGCGTAAGCGAGTCGGACGGATACGCCTTTAGAAAATCTGATATTACACTATCGGCCTGATTGAAATTCCCCGCGCCTGCATAGCTCATAGCTTCAGCTACCTGAAACCTCTTCACAAAAACATAGTCGTCAAACTGCTTTTTAGCAATATTTACATGCATCAGCGCTTCCGTATACTGGTGTTGCATGATAAGTGCATAGGTTTCATCAAAATAAGCGCTTACAGTTTTACCAGCTACTAATGCATCTTGCTTGCTCTCGCTGTTTTTAGGACGTAATAGCGGCGCGTATTGCGAGTTAGGGAAGCGTTCTAATAATTCTCTACTGTAGCTCTGGGCTTTATCCAGCTTGTTCTGCCTTATCGCGATCTGATACCGGAGATACAGTTCCTCTTCTTTCTGATTGTGATCTGGGTAACGAATATTAAGCGTATCCAGCGTATGTGTAGCCTGCTTATAGTCTTCAAGTTGTTTGAAATAACCCTTGGCCAACATAATATATGCTTTCTGTTCTGTTTTTACTGCATTTAGTTTTTGGGCATCCGTATTAGGAATTTTTGCGAGCAAACTTGCCTCTGTCGGCAAACCGTTTTCTTTTGTAGTTACCTCAACAACCTCATCTTCACCGCTGCTATTTTGAGCGCCATTAGGGTTGCTCGAGCCATTACTGCCTGCTGCGCGACGCCAGTTGTCGGTAAGCGGCCTGCTGCCCCATTTACGTGCAAAATCGGCCTTGCCCTGCTGCATAAGCGTAGCATTGGCAAAATACCAGTTTGATGCTTCTCTGTTGTCGCCGCTGCCGTCGTCGGCAGGCAGGCTATTTGTACCGCCCGCTTCTGCCAGCGCTGCGCTATCCCTTTGCTTCTTTTCCAGATAGTTCAGGTACTTTCTAACCGCCGACTGCTGTTCGCGCTTGCTTAGTCTGGATAGGGCAAGCAAGCTGTCCTGATCATGAATTATCTGCGATGGACCTGAAATATCTGCAAGGCCCTTGTTTCTATGCACTGCAGCCGCTACAGCAGCATCTTTGGTTCCGCTTGGCGCATATTTTGCCGCGCTATCGTACGCCCTTTTAGCATACGGATAACTGGCAGTTGCATAATATACATCGCCCAATGCTGCAAACGACATTGCCTTTTGTTTCTTCGACGCCTTGGGCATGTTAGCGCTTCGCGTCAGGTAATTGATAGCTTCCTGATTTTTATTTGCTTTTGCCGCCAGCTTACCCAAAACATAATACACCTGATCGTAATAGTTTACATACTTGGCATCAGTAAGCACGTTTTTCAACGGCTTCATCGCATCCACTATATTGCCGCCGCACTGCAGTTTGTTGAAGGCTATATTTTTACGAGCATAAAAGTCCATTTCCAATTTCGGGTAGTAGGTAAGGGCTTGCTCAAATTTGGCTACAGCTCCTTTGCAGTCGCCGGCGTTCTGCAGCAATTGCCCGTTCAGGAAGGCAGCTCGTAGCCTTAACCAGTCAGGCAAATTATTATCGGCCGCCGCTATGGATAACTGCTTTGCGGCTTCTTCATCATTTTTTTCTGTCAGGTAGGCAAATGCCTTTTCTATAGCCAATCGGCCCTTTAGCTCAGACGGGAAATGAGGATCTGTTTCAACAAGTGATAGGATAGACTCACCGTTTTCTACCTGATTAGATTGTGTATAGGTGCGTGCAAGCCACAGTATAGCTTCATTATGTACTGATTTGTGCTTTAGAAAATCTAACCAAGAGTGTTTTTGGTCCTCCATTATAGAAGGTCCGCCTTTAGATTTAGGTGTTTTACCCGAGCCTCCGCCTTTTGAAGCATTCTTTTTCTTGGCTTCTTCATCAGCGCTAATAATATACCTAAATGCGATAGCTGCATTTTCGTAACTGCCCTTGTAGTAATATGCCTGACCTAAAAGCAGGTACATGTCGTTAGACCATTTTACCCTCGGGTCGTGAATCTGAATACCGACAGAAACCTTACGAACAATACTATCCATATCGGCAGATAGCAACGATGAATCTCGATTGGGGTCGAAGGAATATAGCCCGATAAGCGAATCGTAATTTTCTTTTTGCGTTCGCTGCATATTCATCATCGCCTCCTCCATCTTCTTGTTGGCGTTGAAGTAGTAGTTGTAGTGCGTAAACGAATTTTGAAGTAGTCGACGCAGCGGACTCCATTTCTTTTTAAGCATCGTTTTGTTCGACCAGGCTTCATGCTTGGCTTTGATTTTCAATTCCAGCTTTAGCTTATTGTCGCTTTCTTTCTTTTTTTCTTTTGCTTTTGCCAATTTCTCTTTATCGGCTTTTACCTTAGCTAAGCTGTCGGTGCGATTTTTACGCACCAGTTTAATGCTGTCTAAGTGCTTGGTTCTCACGGTTTTAGTGCTATCCATTATATGCTTTCGCACAAGCTTAGAACTATCAAGCGTATGTTTCCTGATTTTGGCGATACTATCCCTGAAATCTTTCTGCTTTAACCGTATGCTTTCCGATCTGTCGTGTTTGGCAATAGCGACGCTGTCTACATAACGCTTGCTTGTCTTGTATTTTTTAATTTTGGCAATACTATCTGCACGCTTTTTTTGTACTGTCTTTATCGCATCGGTCTTAGTCTTACGCGTTTGGGCAATACTGTCTGTCAAAGACTTGCGTATGGTTTGAACTGAGTCGAGATGAGCCTGACGTTCTTTTTTAATCGAGTTTGCTTTTCTGGTGCGCACTCTGGCCACACTATCTTTATATTTCTGACTTTCTTTATGTTTTCTAATCGCAGCAACACTATCGGTTTTACGCTTCCGGGACATTTGCGTGCTATCTGAAATATGCTGACGGGCAAGGCGAGCGCTGTCGGTGCGATAGGCTCTTTCTATCCTGATGCTATCGGCAATACGGGCTCTTTCTATGCGTAAACTATCCTGATTAATTTTCCGACTTGTATCGGGCATATCATACCATTCTTCATCAATATCTACAGGTATGGCATGCATACGACCGATACCGTTGAACAACAGCAGACTAAGTATAATAATAGCTACAATTCTAAACCTCAATTTTTGCTCACTTTTTCTCGGTACTGTAACGTTTTTGGTACGAAAATATTATGTAAAATTCGCAGCGCTATCGTCACAACAAGGGTAAACACCAAAATTAATCAAAAAAAGAAGTCTGCCTACAGTTTGGTAGTTTTGCACAGGGAAAACAACAATAGATTAGTAATTAACTGCTAACCCGCAACTATATACTGAAAGTCAACACAGTAGGCATATGAATAAAGAACGCAACCGGTCTACAAGCGCCATGAAATACGCGGGGCTTGCATCTCAGTGGATGGTTATGCTGTTGCTTGCCGTATGGGGCGGCATGAAACTCGATAAACAGTTTCATTGGAAAGCGCCAATCTTTGTAATTTTGCTACCGGTGATCGCATTAGGGGTGTCGTTTTGGCAACTACTTAATGAACTAAACACTAAAAAATAATGAGAAAAACATACATATCGGTTACCATCCTGATTTTCACTGCGCTAACATTTGTATTTGCACTACTGATGAAGGTGGCTCCCGACTATAATTTTATGGCGCTCGAAGTGGGCAACCTTATTATGTGTGCACTTTCGTTTATCACTTACTTTATGGTAATTCATAGTATGGATCGTGTGCAGTCGTTTGTTCG
>CAZLPE010000018.1:0-30464 GCA_964561325.1 uncultured Flavipsychrobacter sp. | reverse complement strand
AAATGAAAAAACAGGAAACTTCCATACAGTTTTTGGAACGGTTCTTACCGCCGGGCGCGTTTGAACACGTAGCGCCGTTTTTTCAAACGCACGTTATTCACCTAACCCTTACACACGAGCGTAAAAGTGTTATGGGCGACTACCGGCACCCATGGCGCGACAATCCGCACCATAGGATTAGCGTTAATGCCACATTGAATCCTTATAGTTTTTTGGTGACGTTGCTGCATGAATTAGCGCATATGCAAACCTTTATTCGTTACAAGAACAATGCGCTACCACATGGTAAGGAATGGAAGGAAGAGTTTAGAAAAATACTGGTAAACTTTATAGGTAAGCAACTTTTTCCTACCGACGTTGAAAAAGCGCTGATTGCATATCTGCATAACCCGGCAGCCAGTACCTGCACCGACCCGTTGCTTTATAAAGCTTTGTACAAATACGATAAGCGCAAGCCAGGCCATCAGCTTGTAGAGCATTTTAAAGTAAATGAGTTTTTTGCGATTGACGATGGAGAGATATTCCGGATTGAAGAAAAGCTAAGATCGCGCTACCGATGCAAAAGCCTGCTTTCGGGAAAAATGTATCTTTTCCAAGGTATAATGGAGGTTAGGGTAGCGCCGCTGTCAATAGCGGAGCAACAACCCTATTTCAAGTAAAAACACCCTGATTTTCAATAAAAACCATCCCCCAAAAGGCAGTAAAACTTATACATTACCTACGTTAAACGTTATTATTACCTGTTAAGTTTCTATTTTTGTACCATGAACTATTGGTTGGTAAAATCTGAGCCTTTTAAGTACTCGTGGGATAAGTTTGTTGAAGATGGACAAACTTTTTGGGATGGCGTCCGTAACTATGCTGCCCGTAATAATTTAAGGTCTATGGCCGTGGGCGATAGGGTATTGTACTACCATAGTAATGAAGGATTAGCAATAGTAGGTATCGCCGAGGTTGTAAAAGAAGCCTACCAAGACCCAACTACAGATGATACGAATTGGGTTGTGGTAGAATTGAAACCTGTGCAACCGCTGCCAAATCCCGTAACGCTGGCACAAATAAAAAGCGAGCCGTCGTTAACAAATATGCAATTGGTAAAGCTGAGCAGACTATCGGTTAGCGGCGTTACAAGAGATGAATACAATATTGTGCTTAGTATGGGTGGATTATAATCCATACAAATCGTGTTTGGCATGACAAATATGCACAAATCATTGTAAAATCTCAATAAATACAATATTTTTTCGTATTTTCACTTTAGCAAACAGTTAACATAAAGGTGCGCAAGTCTACTCCGATATATCTGGCATTTATACTCACCTTTTGGGCTGCTCCTGTGTTTGCTAAATTATCGGGGCGTTTGTTAGTAGACTCACTGAAAAATGAACTAAATAAAGGTCAAAAGGAAACAGATGAGATTAAAATACTTGACGAGCTGTCTTATCTTCTACGCACCACAGACCCTGATGAAGGAATAAAGTATGGCGAGATGGAGCTATCGTTGGCTACAAAACTTGGATTAAACAACGATATTGCCGACGCCTGTAGTCAAATTGGCCTCAATTACCAATCAAAATCAGACTACCCTAAAGCGCTTGAATATTTCTACAAGTCGCAAAACTACTATGAATCTACCCGAAATATTCTTGGAATAGGGATAGTGTATAGTAATATAGGCGTAATTTTTCAAGCTCAGGGAGATTATAAGAAAGCGCTCGATTATGCTTTGAAGGCTTTAAAGATAAATGAGCAGATAAAGCGGCCTGCCAATATTGCGAGCGACCTGGGCAACATCGGCGTGTTGTATATGCTAATGAAAGATTACAATAAAGCGCTTGAATATGACAAAAAGTCGCTTGCATTGTTTCAAGAACTTAACGATAAGGATGCAATAGCTAATAATCTTGGAAATATTGCCAATGTATATCTGGAAATGCACGATTACGACCAGTCGCTTGATTACAATATAAAAGCATTAAAGCTATTTGAAGAAGAAAACGACAAAATAGGCATAGCAAACACCTTAGGCAATACTGGTAATTTGTTTTTAAACATGTACCGCGATACCAGTATTGCTCTTAACACTGACGAACGAACTTATGCCCTAAAACATGCTATAGAATACCTGAGTAGAGCAATTGATACAAGTAGGATAATTGGCCAATTAGATAATATTATTGAATTCAGTCTTGGTCTGTCGGAGGCATATGAGCTTTCTGACAATAATAAAGACGCGCTAAAATATTACAAGAGTTACGAGGCGCTAAAAGACTCTGTTTATTCTGCGGCCAGCAAGCTGCAAATTGCTCAATTAGAAAGCAAGGAGCTAAAAGACCGTCAATTACTGCTACAAAAACTGGAAATATTAAAGAAGAGAGATGAAAGGGTAGTGTTCATTTCGGGTATTGTGGCTCTGTTGGCTATACTTGCCTTTTTTATTAGGCGATTTTATGTGCAGCGCAAGCATAATATTATGCTGAGCAAAGAGAAAGAACTGCATTTGCAAAGAATTGAAAAACAAACCAATGTGCTTGCCGATATTGCAAGCATGCAAGCCCATGAGGTGCGGGGTAATGTTGCATCAATTCTTGGTTTGGTAAGAATATTCAATATGGAAGATCCTACAGACCCTACCAATAAGTTTGTGATAGAAAGCGTTACAGAACTTACTGAAAAGCTGGATATAGCTGTAAGGGATGTGATTAAAAAAGAAAATGAACACAGAATAACAGATTAACTGCAAACTGTGTTCAAACTATCTGAAATGAGCTAATAGAAAACCTGTTATTAATCTTCCGACCGAGGAAAATTATACCGAACGCCATTATTGTCTACATACGCGCGTATGTTTACGTATGTATAGTTTGCGCTATCAGTTTCGTCAAAAGCAAAAAGAATAACATCGAATTCGTCTCCTTTATAAAAAGCTATTGATTCGTCTTTGTCTTTTGTGCGAACGTAATTTTCTACAAACGCGAGTTTGTCTTGCTCGTTATACGGACAAGGCATAACATCGTGAATTAGAAATACAAAAGGAGAATCAACGTTAAATTCGGTATCGATCAAATCTTCAAAATCTTCACAAATTTCTCTTGCTTCGTCGAGCGAAAATGCATTCAATGTCATGTTGTTGGGGTAGTTTTAGCTTTGTACAAAATTCGGGCAATTAGAACGAAATATAGTTACTATACGGCAAACGAGCTTCCGCAGCCGCATGAACTACTTGCATTTGGATTTTTGAATACAAATCCACGTGCATTGAGCCCATCAGAATAATCCACCTCCATTCCAAACAAATAAATACCGTGAGCATTCTTCATCACTACAGGTATGCCGTCTATTTCGTAAACTTCATCATCTTCTTCTTTTGCATCAAAGCCCAATACATAGCTCAACCCCGAACAACCACCGCCTTTAACGCCAATTCGTAAATAATGTGCGCTATCAAAATCAGCCTCATTCATTAATCGTTTAAACTCGGCAATAGCATTTTGCGATAATTTTATTGGACTACTAACTACTGTTTCCATTGAACAAAAATTTAGTCAAAGTTAGCAAAAAACAGTGATGCTACGGTCGGCACACTATGCTTTATAGCTATTACTGGTTAATAAACATCTATCTTACCGTGGGTAGCTAATGTTGATAATGTTGGTTAGTGGAGCGAATTTGATATTGTTCAGTTACATGTGTTTCCTGTTTTACCGCAATTACCCAATCAACCTCATCGGCAAAACCGGAATATTCATCTTCATCAAAAACGGTGATATACACATCTATATCATCCGTGAAATTTTCTATCTCCGGTAGTTGATCAGGCACAGCGCTTTTTGCAATATTGGGCGTAATGTAGCCAATTGGTGTATACATTTTATTTGGTTTTAGAGAGTAGCTACTAAATAATGACCCAATTTACCAACTTTAGAAAGTCATAAACACCCGCAATTATATTTAATGCAGACTTAATATTAAGCATACAAAACGGTAACACTAAAACAACCAAGATTTCATTTTGCACCCTTATTTATCAACTACTTATATACAAGTATGTGCGCATTGTTTATAACTTTGCAGGATGAATGTCGAGGAAATTCGCTCGTACTGTATTGATAAACCAAATGCGGAAGAGGGTTTTCCATTTGGCCCCGATACGCTTGTTTTCAAAATAGCAGGAAAAATATTTTTGTTACTTAGTCTGGATAGCGACCCGCCGCAATTTAATGCCAAATGCGATCCGGAGCTGGCGTTACAACTAAGGGATGAGTTTGATAGTGTAAAACCCGGATACCATATGAATAAAAAACACTGGAATACAGTACTTATGGACGGACGGATGCCGAATGTAAAAATTAAAGAACTAATCGATCATTCGTACGACTTGGTAAAACCCAAACAACGAGAAACGAAGAAAGCAAAGAACACACTATAATACAGGCTAAGTAACTGAAAAAGCGCAGAATAATAAAATTGATAAACACCTGCGGTAAATTTGAGATGAAAAAAATACTACAACTGCTGACTTGCATTTTTTTTGCAGTAAATGCTTCCGCACAGATAAATATATCGTTCGATTTTTCTTCTGAAGATGACAATCGGCTGATTAAAGAAAATGATTCAGTTAAGTTTTACGTTGCTTCGGGCGACACCAATAACATAGTATGCATCAACGAGGAGGCGTCGTACTACAAGTTACTGAGTAAAGACAGGAAAGTGCTGGCTGAAGGCGCCTATGTAATGGAAGGAGAAAAATACCTACAGGAAGGAAAATGGATAGAGAATTACGAAAGCGGCAAAATTAAAATTACAGGCTCATTCAGAAAAAGCAAGCCTATAGGAAACTGGATAGAATATTACCCAAGCGGCAAGATAAAATGCACGAGCAACTATGCAATTTTTACTGATGCAGACGGCGTAAACTCATGTTTGTCTGGCAGTTATCAGGAATTTTATAAAACCGGCCAAGTGAAAGTGAGCGGATTTTATGCAGCAGAGTTGTATAAAGTAAAAGACACGCTAAATGTTGACGATCCTGTCAGCGGCTCTACCGTGGCTAAAGTGCGCACGCACAACGGACTAAAACCTGAAAAATTTGGACATTGGGAATATTTTTCCGAATCGGGTGAATTAGAGAAAAAACAAGATTATTAGTCCATCAGACTAAGCCAGTCATCTACATCTTTTATCACATCTGCTCTGTTTTTAGCCAGGTATGCTTTTAATTCGGCATCAGTTCTAACCTGCTTGTCTAAATTGTCGCGAACTACGGCATACTTCTGCAACAATGCATTTTTGAACACGATCCAATGTAAGTCTAAGTCTGTTTGTTCCATGGCGACTTGATGATTAGGTATAACAAATATAGCCAAAAATAAATAAGTAGACAAATAGAATTGAAATGCAATAGACTAATGCACTACGGCATTTTAGAAATATATACTTCTTAAAGCTGTTAGGTATTTAACGAGACAAGATGGGACTCTACATTCCCGCAAGAGGCAACTAATTGATACTGAAAGATTAAAATAAAAAAGCCAACCTGAGAACAGGTCAGCCCCTATAAACCCTATCGACTATAAAGATACTCATACTTTTTTGAAAATCAAAATAAAATTACCTTTTAGTTAATAAAATCGCAGAAAAGCACAACCAAAAGGCTATAAAACACTTGCAAATTGGTTAAGTAATTTGGTTTTGTACTTTTACTGACAAAATTGGCGGTCATGAAATTACTTTGTACGTTGTCACTATTATTCTGTTTAGGTCCTGCTTTCCTTTTTGGACAACAAAAGGGATGCGACCCAAAACTCTGGAATTATGTATACAATGAGCCAATATTGCATATTACAAAGAGTTGCCTAACTGTAAAGGGCACTGTATATACAAAAACCAACGAACAGGATGGATGCACAATGCTCAGGATATTACTTGATCCCGGTCAGGAAGGATTAATTAATGAGGCAAACACCCGTAGTCAATATGGTTGTATCCCGGCCATGATAATTTGCGCTTGTAAAGCAAAACTGCCTGAAGCAGTAGTAGCTTGTAGCAAATACACCAACAATATAGCCGTACCAGAGCGTGGCGCCCATGTAGCCATTACAGGCACATTGGTACAGAACTTCGAACATGGCTGGATGGAAATTCATCCTGTAAGCTTAATTAGACTGCTAAATTGATCTGTTCCCTTCTGAATTCCCAATAATAGTTCACGAAACACTTTTTGATTTTGCAACATCATGCTGTTGCATGCGTGAGCCATGCTTTCCCGTTACTGATAGTTTGCGTTTTTATATAATAATACGTGAAAAATACCCCTCGTTAAAAGGGTAAAAGTACCCTTTTAACGAGGGGTATTTGCCCATAATTTTGTATCAGTAAAAGGATATGCGTTATTCTATACAATTTGTATCAGTAGTAATTGCCATCCTCTTTTGTAACTACCGTAAACTAATGAAAAAATGGCTAACTGGAAATCATATAGTATTGATAGCGTACTTAGCGAAATCGAAGATGAAAAATTTGTCCTTCCCAGCGTACAGCGATCGGCGCCCTGGACAGAACATCAAATGGAACTATTATTCGACACCTTGCTGAAAGGCGATTCATTTGGCAGCGTTATGGTTATAGATGAAGATAAATATACCCAGCCGTTATTTGAATTTCGTCCATTCAGCAAAGACGGTGTGGTAGCTCATTATAAACCGACGCTGAAGCTGCAACGACAACAGTATTTTGTAATAGATGGCCAGCAACGCCTGCAAAGCCTGTATATGGGGCTAAAAGGATCTTACAAAGACAAAATTCTGTATTTTGATTTGCTTAGCAATGGTAATAAAGCATTTGAATTCAAATTTGAAAAAAGCGCAAAACTATTACCAAAGTTTATTGACATAAATAGAGAACGAGAGTTTACAGATCATTGCTGGCATATGGTTGGCGATCTATACCTATCGTTGAAAGAAAAAAATGACGAGCTGGCAGTGGCATCAGAAATATTCCGGGTTTTACGTATTACCTCGCCTAAAAAACGCGCCTGTATCATAAAAAACATTAAGGCATTATACTTAAATGTGTTTACCGCGGAAACCATAGGAATATCAAAAGTAGCATTGAACAAAAATTTGACTGAAAAAGAAAACAGGCAAAGGGTTATTGAAATGTTTCAACGCCTGAACAGCGACACTAACAGAGCCCCATTTTACGAACTGAACGCGCCAAAACTAAAAAAAATAAATCAGGCGATAGAGGAGCGGTACTATGATGCAGAACCTAATCTTATTGAGGCTTTGATTAGCTATGAAAAAAGAAACTACATGAACCTGATTTAGGCACACAAGAAGCAAAAAACGATGTAACGCCTAATGTAGATGCAAGGCATTACATCGTTTTTTATTGCAATTACCTTATTTCACTGATTTTCGTTTGTTTCTTTCGTAATCTTCAAAAATATAGCTACCCAAACCATCGAGCGACGAATAAAACGCCTTTCCATTGTTAACCTCGGTAAAGCTTCTTACAAAATCTTGAAGGTAAGGGTCGTCTGCTATCATAAAGGTGACCACTGGTATTTTTAGTCGACGTAACTGACCTGCAAGATTCAATGTACGGTTTAGGATTTTACTATCTATACCAAAACTGTTTTTATAATATTTATTACCCTCTTTCAAGCAAGTTGGTTTGCCATCGGTAATCATAAATATCTGCTTGTTAGGATTCTTGCGACGCCTTAATAGCTCCATAGACAACTCCAGACCGGCAACCGTATTTGTGTGGTAAGGCCCCACACTTAGATAGGGTAGGTCCTTCATCTGAATTTGCCAGGCGTCATTTCCAAACACTACTATATCGAGCGTATCTTTTGGGTAGCGCGTAGTAATGAGTTCGCTAAGCGCCATTGCCACTTTTTTTGCAGGCGTTATTCGGTCTTCGCCATACAATATCATAGAGTGCGATATATCTATCATTAATACGGTAGACGTTTGCGATTTGAAATCTGTTTCATGAATTTCCAAATCGGACTCACGCATATTCAAACTATCTACACCTCTATTTATAAACGCGTTTTTGAGGCTTCCGGTATAGTCAATAGTTTCCGGAGCATCGCCAAATTCATAAGGGCGTGTTTCGGGATTGGGCTCGTCGCCCTGGCCGGTTTTAAAAGTTCTGTGGCTGCCTTGGCGGGCTTTCTTCATTTTACCAAAAATCTCTTCAAGCGATCTTTTCCTGATCGTTTGTTCGGTTTTGGGCGTGATTTTATACGCGCCGTCTCGCTCGTCTTCTTTTATGTATCCATTAGCCTTTAAGTCTTCTATGAAATCGCCAATTCCATAATCTTTATCCGTCAGTTTATACTCCTTATCCATCTGCGTCAGCCAATTGAGCGCTTCTGCCGCATCGCCGTTGGTGTAGTTCAGCAATTGCGTAAATAGGTCGAGCAACCTGTCAAAGGGAGCTTTTCTATTATCATCGGGTTTATATTCCGAGAAAAAGTATCCTTGCATTACAACAATTGAATTGCAGGTTTATAAATCATTTACGTTCAACAATACCAAACACTATCGGGATAAACTTGGTTCAAATGCTACAAAATCTAAAAGACATTACATATTCTTTAGGAATTCAGCAATTTTGTCTGCAACACCCTGACTGACAGGAGCTAACGGCAGGCGAAGTACATTGCTGCATATACCCATTTGACTCAACACTGATTTTACACCGGCGGGATTTCCCTCTGCAAACAACAGATCTATACCGGGCATCAGTTTGTAATGCGCCTTGCGCGCTTTGTCGAATTTATTAACAAAACAAAGGTTCATAACCTCTGTCATTTCTTTAGTAAAGCAATTCGCTGCAACAGATATCACACCTTCCATACCCAGCGCAACCTGAGCAATAACCAAATTATCGTCGCCCGATAAAACGGTGAAACCATCAGGTTTGTTCTGAAGCAATTCCATACACTGTGGAATGTTTCCGCTGGCTTCTTTTATAGCAATAATATTTTTACAATCTGCAGCAAGTCGGAGTACCGTAGCGGGTAGCAGATTACTACCGGTGCGTGCAGGAACGTTGTACAATATTATAGGTTTGTTGGTAGCTGCGGCTACTGCCTTAAAGTGCAGGTACATACCTTCCTGAGTTGGCCTGTTATAATAAGGCGCAACGCTAAGGATGGCATCAACGCCGCGCAGATCAAATTCGCGCAACTGGGTTATTAATTCCTCAGTATTATTTCCACCCATACCGCATACTACCGGCACAGCGCCATTGCAATAGGCTACAACGGCTGTTAGTATTTCCTGTTTTTCGGCATTAGTCAGAGTAGGTGTTTCGGCCGTTGTACCCAAGGCTACCAAAAAATCGACGCCACCTTTCAGCACATGATTAACCAACGCGCTCAAAGCTTCAAAATCTACCTTTCCGCTCAGGGTAAATGGAGTGACGAGTGCGACACCCGTACCCTTAAACAAAGCCTTACTCATTTTATAACTATTTTACTTAATTAATTTAAACCAGATTCTTAACGCAACAATTCAAGTCTGAAAATAACCCGACAGTAAGTTTATTTGTCGCTTATTTCCTCATAAAAACCCATTTTCGAAATTTTCTCAATTCGCTGGTGAATACGGTCGTCTTCAGACATAGCGCCCAACTCTGAAAGCGCTTTTTTAAGATACTGTTTCAAGGTTTCAGCCATTACATCGGGGGCAATTTGAGCCCCGCCAACGGGTTCTGGAATAACATCGTCCACCAAACCAAACCTGCTCATATCCTCAGATGTCAATTTTAGTTGTTCGGCAGCTCTTTCTTTAAAATTCCAGCTTCTCCACAGTATAGATGAGCACGACTCAGGTGAAATCACAGAATACCACGTATTTTCAAGCATCGCTACTTTGTCGCCAATACCTATACCCAAAGCTCCGCCAGATGCCCCTTCGCCTATAATGATACAAATTACCGGCACCTTCATATTCACCATCTCAAACAGATTCCGGGCAATTGCCTCGGCCTGCCCCCGCTCCTCAGCTTCCAATCCGGGAAAAGCGCCTGGCGTATCAATAAATGTAATGACCGGACGGTTAAACTTCTCCGCCATTTTCATCAAACGCAACGCTTTTCTATAACCCTCAGGATTAGCCATACCAAAGTTGCGCAACTGACGCATTTTGGTATTTACACCCTTTTGCTGACCCAGCACCATAACCGGCATACCATCCAGTTCGGCCATACCGCCAACCATTGCTTTATCGTCTTTCACTTGCCTGTCGCCGAAAAGCTCAGTAAAATTATTGAATATTTTTTCTATATAAAATAAAGTATACGGTCTTTCAGGGTGGCGACTTAGTTGAACTCTTTGCCAGGGAGTAAGCTGAGCGTATATCTGCGCTCTTGTTTTTTCTATTGCTACCTGTAGCTCGCTTATCGTGCCTGTAACATCTACCTTATTCTTTGCCGACATGTCCTGCAGTTTGTTAATCTGCATATACAGGTCCTCAAGCGGTTTTTCAAAATCCAGAAATTGCATAAATTTTGTTTGGTGAAGCAAAAGTAACGATAATAACTACAAAACTATGCCGACAAAAAGAGGGTTGAGCATAATGATTGTTAATAACACACTACAAAACCCAACTTATTACTTGCGCCACAACCTCCTTTTAGACTACCTACTACCAAGCCCATCGGCAGTAATTTTGGGTTTAGTTAGGTCAATTTCCTTTTTTGCAGGCGCCAATATCAGTCGTAGCGTAGTGTCGTTGGTAAAGTAGCTGATGGCCCAGTTGATAAATATAAGCAACTTGTTTTTTACGCTCAATATCAACATGAGGTGCAAAAACATCCAGGTAAGCCATGCTAAACGCCCCTGAAAACTAAAAAATGGTAAATCTACTACAGCCTTATGTTTGCCAACCGTAGCCATAACGCCGGGGTTTTTGTAATGGAACTCTTTGAGCGTTCTGCCTTTCTGTAAACAATCAAAATTTTCGGCAAGGTTTTTCGCCTGATTATTGGCCACGTTGGCTAACTGTGGATGTCCTTTAGGAAAATCTGGAGTTTCCATATACGCAATATCGCCAATGGCAAAGATGTGTTGGTATCCTTTTAGTCTGTTGTATCTATCTACTATTATCCTGTTTCCTCTCGCAATCAGCTCCCTGGGTATACCAGTCGGTACATTACCCATAATGCCGGCTGTCCATATCATAATGCTTGTCGGTATTATTCTGCCATCTTTCAGTTTCAGTAAGCGACCGTCATAGTCGTCTACAACCGTATTGAGCAGCAATTCCACACCCATGTCTTCGAGGTATTTTTGCGACATTGTTTGCGACCCTTCGCTCATATTTTGCAGCGTATGCGGCATGCCCTCAACCAAAAAGACCCGCAATTTGGAAAAATCAGTATCCGGATAGTCTTTAGGTAGAATATTCTTCTTTAGTTCGGCCAGCGAACCTGCAAGCTCTACGCCTGTTGGTCCGCCGCCAACCACCACAATATTCATCAATTCGTCGAGACGTTCTGGAGGAGCGCTCAAAGCATCTTCAAAATTTGAGAGAATCTTGTTGCGTAAAGCCAGAGCTTCATTTGTAGATTTCATTGGATAGGCATACCGCTCAAAATTTTTGTTGCCAAAATAATTCGACGTGCAACCGGTTGCTACAACAAGGTAGTCAAATTCAAAATCGCCGCTGTCTGTATGCACAACATTGTTTTCTGTATCCACGCTTTGCACATTGGCTATTCGCACATGTATATTCCTTTCGTGCTGAAACACTTTTCGTAAGGGGAAGGATACAGCAGACGGTTCGAGGCGGCCTGTTGCTACCTGATACAGTAGCGGCTGAAACTGATGGAAATTGTATTGATCAATCAATACAGTATCGTACTCTTTGTTTCTAATTCGTCGGGCTAATTGCAATCCAGCAAACCCGGCGCCAAGTATTACTACTTTCTTGCGCATAACGACTATGTATTAGTACAACGCAAAATTAAAAAGCCTACAATTGAAAGCCCATAGATTGTAAGGATACAGAGATATTAAAAAACCGATTGTACAAACAATATATCCATACCCAGCTTTGTTTTTGACTGATTGGAACAGCGGACTTACCTTTACCGGATGCAACCAATCTACATTTTACTGGGTAGCAATCAGGGCGACCGGTTACTTTGGTTTAAGAAAGCGCTCGATTTGATTACAGATAAAATTGGACCAATAAAAAGCCGATCATCGGTTTACGAAACAAGCGCCTGGGGAAATACAGACCAACCAGATTTTCTGAATATGGCGCTATGCGTGGATACAAACATGGAGCCACATATTGCCATGCAAACGCTTTTAGATATAGAAATAATGCTCGGACGAAGGCGAACACTAAAATGGGGTCAACGAACAATAGACATTGATATTTTGTTTTTTGGAAAAGCCATCATCAATACCCCCGATTTAGTAACGCCACATCCTTTTTTAGAAAAACGCAGATTTGCGTTACTACCACTGGTAGAAATAGCCAAAGACTTTGTACACCCAATCCTCAATAAAACCGTAGCTGAGCTGCTGAATGAGTGTGAAGACAAGCTTCCAGTATCGAAATTAGACATAGAATTCTAATACTGCGATGGCATAACCGTCAGCCCCAAAAATACCAACTGGCAGAGCTCAAACTAATTCACCGCAATAAGAGAAGGTTACTTTTTTTAAAATCCATTTTCTAACAAAATACTTGCATATTTAATGAATTTTATGTACCTTAACTTTCGTAAATTCGCAATCTCAAAAAAATCACCCCTATAGTTAGACGATCTTGACGCTGGTTGATTGTAACTTTTAGTTAAAAAAATACGTATGGACGCGGTTAGTAATACTAATGCAAAGATGAATCTGAAAAAAGAATTACAACATTATTTTGGTTTCGACACCTTTAAGGGTGAACAAGAAAAAATCATTAAAAGTATCCTTTCCGGTAAAGATACCTTTGTGATCATGCCTACCGGTGGCGGAAAATCATTATGTTACCAGTTGCCTGCGCTGCTTAGCGAGGGCGTAGCAATAATAGTATCACCTCTTATCGCGCTCATGAAAAATCAGGTAGACCTTATAAGAGGCTACAGTTCAAGAGATAATATAGCCCACTTTCTAAATTCAACCTTAAGCAAGGCACAGCAAAAGAAAGTAAAAGCCGACTTAACTGAAGGCCGCACAAAAATGCTCTATGTAGCCCCAGAGACACTGACAAAACAAGAAAATATATCATTTTTCTCAGATCTTCATATTTCGTTTATTGCTGTCGACGAGGCACACTGCATATCAGAATGGGGCCACGACTTTCGCCCAGAATACCGCAAGCTTAGGGATATGATTAATATGATTAATCAATCTCTGCCCATTATAGCGCTTACAGCTACCGCTACACCCAAAGTGCAAGATGACATAGTTAAAAATCTGAATTTACAAGACCCAAATATATTCATCGACTCCTTTAACCGGCCAAACTTATACTACGAAATTGTACCAAAGGGTAGTAAGGAGCAAACGCTGAAAAACATGGTGAAATTTATCAACACCATGAAAGGTAAAAGTGGTATTATCTATACGCTTAACCGGAAAACAACAGAAGAATTGGCCAACACGCTACAAGCGAATGGAATATCTGCTGTTGCCTACCATGCAGGGTTAGAAGGTCCGTTGCGTTCTCAGCGACAAGATCAGTTTCTGATGGAGAAAGTGGATGTTATTGTTGCGACTATTGCCTTTGGTATGGGTATAGATAAACCCGATGTGCGATTTGTAATACATTATAACATCCCCAAATCACTCGAAAACTACTATCAGGAAACCGGTCGCGCCGGTAG
Source organism: uncultured Flavipsychrobacter sp. (assembly GCA_964561325.1). Classification (GTDB taxonomy): domain Bacteria; phylum Bacteroidota; class Bacteroidia; order Chitinophagales; family Chitinophagaceae; genus Nemorincola. The sequence goes on along the minus strand of CAZLPE010000018.1, from coordinate 16,613 downwards.
AGACGGAATGGAAGGTAAATGCCTTTTGCTATACTCACATAAAGATGTGCAAAAGCTGGAACACCTGATGCGCGATAAGCCGCTGAGCGAACGTGAAATGGGAGGACAACTGATATCTGAAACACTTGCCTATGTGGAAAGCGGGGTTTGCCGACGCAAACTGCTGTTGCATTATTTTGGTGAGGTATACAAACCAGACAATTGCGGTCATTGCGACAATTGCCTGCATCCTAAAGAGAAATTGGAAGTAAAAGACAGCGTAAAAATAACGCTGGATACTATAATAGAGCTCGACGAACGCTTTGGTATAGACTATGTAGTCAATATCATATTGGGTCGTGCAAATCCTCAAATACACACTTTCAGACATGACAAGCTCAAGTCGTTTGGCAAAGGACTTGTTATGCAAATGGATGCCAACTTCTGGAATTCATTGATACGACAAATGATGCTTGAGGGCATGATACGTAAGGATATTGAGGAATATGGGCTGCTGAAGATTACTGAAAAAGGCCATAAATTCTTGAAGAAGCCTTATTCTATCATGGTTGCGCTCAATCATCAGTACGAAGAAGCCAATGGCGACGACGACGAAGTAGCCAATGGTACCGGCGGCCATGCCACTACCGATCCGGTGCTTTTTGAAATGCTGAAAGACTTACGTAAAAGCGTAGCAAGGGAAAAAAACCTGCCGCCTTTCGTAATATTCCTCGAAAATTCGCTCGAGGATATGGCTACAAACTACCCAACCACACTTACCGAACTTGAAAAGATACAAGGAGTTAGTAAAGGGAAAGCCCTGCGGTACGGCCGCAAATTTGTGGAATTGATAGCAAAATATGTAGAGGAGAATGAAATCGTAAAACCAGACGATTTTGTTATGAAAAGTGTAGTAAATAAAAGCGGCATGAAGGTATTTATCATTCAGAATATTGATAAGAAAATACCTTTGGAGACTATTGCAAAAAATAAGGGTCTTACACTGCCAGACTTACTGATAGAAATGGAAACAATAGTGGCCAGCGGTACCAGACTAAACCTTGACTATTGTTTGGAACAAGAACTGGACGAATATGAACAGGAAGATATTTTTGATTATTTCAGAAATAGCCATGATGATAACATGGATGATGCCTACGAAGAATTTAAAGATCGCGATGTAAGCATAGAACATCTGAAAATGATGCGCATTAAATTTATGAGCGAATACGCTAACTAAACTTACATTACCAATAATAAAATAGCGGGGCGGCAATTGTGCTACCTCGCTATTTTATTTTAGAATGTTACAGTAGTTTGCTAAAAGCTACAAGCCGCTGCAAATAGAACTTGCAATACCGGGCCCTTCGTAAATGAAACCAGTATAAACCTGAACCAATACAGCCCCCGCTGCGAGTTTCTCTTTAGCATCGGCTGCGGTGAAAATGCCGCCAGACGCGATAATAGGTATTTTACCTCCGCTCTTTTTGTAGATGTAACTAACCACTTCAGTAGACCTTTTGCGCACAGGAGCGCCGCTCAATCCTCCGGCGCCTATATTGGCTACATCTTCTTGTGGAGTAACCAGATCAGAACGGCTTATCGTGGTATTGGTAGCCACAATCCCGTCCAACTGCGTATCTGTTACAATGCCCACAATATCGTCGAGTTGTTCATTGGTCAAATCCGGCGCTATCTTGAGAAGTATTGGTTTAGGTTTGGTTTGCTTCTTATTGAGATCTTTGAGTCTTTTCAAAAGCTGCGTTAGCGGCTCCTTGTCTTGTAGCGCACGTAGTCCGGGTGTGTTCGGGCTGCTAACGTTTACCACAAAATAATCTACATGGCCATGTAGCATCAAAAATGACTTTTCATAATCGTCTGTCGCCAATTCATTAGGGGTATCCTTATTCTTGCCGATATTGCCGCCAATGATTATTCGTTCCTTTCGCTTACTTAGTCGGGCAGCCGCCATAGAAGCGCCATCGTTGTTGAAACCCATACGGTTTATCAGCGCTTTATCGGCAGGCAAACGAAACAGTCTGGGTTTAGGATTGCCAGGCTGTCCTACAGGCGTAATGGTGCCTATTTCAATAAACCCGAAGCCAAGGCAGGCAAGTGAATCGGTAAACTTTGCATCTTTATCGAAGCCGGCGGCTAAGCCTACTGGGTTAGGGAAGGTAATACCCCATAATGTGCGCTCAAGCGACTTATTTTTTTTGACAAACAGCGCTTTCAACAAGCCGCGTATTGGCGCAATTTTATAACCCCAATTTAGTAGGTTCATTACCTTGTAATGCACAGTTTCTGCATCGACGGTAAAAAGTATTTTGCGAATAATTTTATACATGAAATAGATTTACGAGCGCTACTGGCAACTGCAACACTAATTTGCTCAGGCACAAAGATACTTTGAGAATTTTAATGCACATTTCATTTTTGTGGTTTGAATACTAACCAAAGACCTTAAAACATGCGCAATATATTTTTAACAAAATAAACCAACCCAAAAAAGGAGGTAAAACGTACTTTAGCACAATGATGTCAGCACGCTATTTGGCTATTCTTTCTTTTTTCTGCTTCATAAGTATTTTGGTCAGGGCACAAACCATAAGGGGAGAAGCGCTGGATATGGATACGAAGCAGGCGATAGAAGGAGTGGTAATTGAAAACGTGTATACATCGCTCGATGTGACAACCAATCACGATGGGTCTTTTAACATAGCAGCCATCGGCGGCCAATTGCTGGAATTCAAAAAGCAAGGATACAAAACAGCGCGAGTACGCATACCGCAGGGCTACATTCCTTCATTTTTCAGAATTATTCTTAAAAAAGGCATTAGCGATGTCAGGGAACTACCATTGGCCAACAGCAACCGCTACGATTATAAATACGATAGTATGCGCTATCATGAATTGTATAAACATGAGTTGGAGTTCCCCAAAATGTCGTCAATGGACATGATGGCATCGCCGTTTTCTGCATTGAGCGGAAAAAATAGGGAAATCTGGCAATTTCAAGATGACTATGCTGTTTTCGAACGTGAAAAATACGTAGACAGAACGTTTAATGCAGAATTAGTAACCAAATTTACTGGGCTAACCGGCGATAGTTTAAAATACTTTATGCGTAGATTTAGACCAGATTACGAACAACTTAGAGCAATGAATGACTACGCATTTTTCACATTCATTAAAAAGAGCGCCTACAACTATCGTAACTCCGGAGCGGGTAGGGGAGCGCAGTAATTGAGCGTAAATAAATGGTACTTAGTTGGACTATACCGCTACAGCTTCATTTGCCGAAATTACAAAAGTGTTCAACTTAATAAGTGTGTTGGTATCGAATGCGTTAATGGGTCGATTAGTAAGCAGTAGATATTGTTCATAAATAGCATCGAATAAATCCTCGGCTAAGTTAAAATTGAGTAGCTGATTCGATATTCCATATATATTTGATTCATAATCAAAATAGGCAACAGCTTTTTCGGGCTGCAACATTAAGTGTTTGCCATTACTAATGGTATATGCGCTAACCAATAATTTTATGTCGCCCAATAGAAAAAGATATCCACCGTCTTCTGCTTTTCTAATTTTGAACTGGTACATATACACGATTTCAGCTACTTAGTACAAAAACCTTGCTAAATGTTCTATATACCTATTGGCTACAGCATTTTGAAGCAAATTAAAAACATAAATAAACCAACCACACATAATCTATTGATTAATTGTCGGTTAAAAGACTGGGCAAGATTAGTAGTTAGTATTACAACTTTTAATCTCGCCCTGAAATTTTAGTGTTGAGCTGCCGAATACAACAAAATCGTAGAAAAAAATACACACTTTGTGGAAGCAACTATAAACAATATTAGCAAGGAGTAAACATTTAACCAGCTACCCTCGTTGTTCCGACTTTAACCGATACTGTTTGTATATTTTAATAGCGCTCATTAGCAAAACTACAAACAGCAGCAGGCCTAATACGCCATATACCAAACTAATTCCCTGCTTTACAACAGCCAACATAACGATGGATATAAGAAATATAGTTGCAACCTCGTTCCATATTCTTAGTTTGCCAGAAGAGTACTTAAAAACGCCAGACATTTGTTGTTTGTATATAGCGTGCAATGAAAAATGATATAAATACAAACCCACTACAAAGCACAATTTTATCATTATCCAATTATCTACACTACCGTACAAATACCACATCCATGGACCAAAAACAAGCGTAAGCGCTGCCGAAGGCCAGGTAATACCCATCCACAACCGCTTGATCATTATACCAAACTGACTTTGCAGTATTTGTTTTTCTACTATACTTTTTTCGTTTGCCTCAGTATTATAAATAAACAAGCGTACTATGTAGAACATACCGCTAAACCAGGTAACAATAAAAATTATGTGCAACGCCTTGACGTACAGTATCATTTACAGTATTTTTTATCAACTTACCATTAGGTCCATTCCCTACACAGACTTCAGGTAGTTATTATCATTTACAAGTGTTTTTACCGCTCCTACCCACGATGGATGCGTGTTCATGCAGGGGATAAATGTAAATGTTTCACCACCTGCTTCAAGGAAATTCTCTTTTTCTCTTATTGCAATTTCCTCAAGTGTTTCTAAGCAGTCGCTAACAAAAGAAGGACAAACAACCATAAGATTTTTCACCCCTTCTTTAGGCAGCTGTTCCATTCTGGCTGTTGTAGCCGGCTTTAACCATTCCGATCGTCCGAGTTTTGACTGAAAAGCAACGCTGTATTTATCTTTACTTAAACCCAATTTATCTGCTACCAATTGAGTGGTTACCAGACACTGGTGTTTGTAGCAATATTCATGAGCCGGACTATCCACTGCGCAACAATTGCCATTCACCAAACAATGATTGCCGGTTACGTCACTTTTTTGAATATGACGTTCCGGTATGCTGTGATAGCTAAATAACAAATGACTCTTAGACTGCAAACAGGGTCGCATCACGTCGGCTAAAGCGCTGATATATGCAGGATGATTATAAAATGGCTTTACTGTTTTGATACTAAATTTATATCCGCCAGTTTTGTGTATTGCTTTGGCATGTTCCACAGCAGTCTCGTAGCTCGACATAGCATAATGTGGATACAATGGCAATAAGATAACCTCCTCCAAGTCCGGATGTTTAGAAGCTAATTGATCGTAGGCATGCTTCATAGTCGGTTTACCATAGCGCATTGCTATTTCCACCGGTTCTTCCACTATTCGCTCCAGCTCCTTTTTCAAGTCTCTGGTTATTGCCACCAACGGAGACCCTTCGCTCGTCCAGATAGAACTGTAAGCCTCCGCCGATTTTGGGGCCCTGAAGGGTGTAATGATCCCCTTTACTAATAATGTCCTAATTATATATGGAGAGTCGATAACCCTTTCATCCATCAAAAACTCTTGCAGATAATTCCTCACATCCTTTACTTTCGTGGAGTCGGGCGAACCCAAATTCATCAGAATAATCCCTCGTTTCTTACCTGTCTGCATTTATACTGGTTACGTTTTTACTTTCTAAAGAAATTAAAGTGCAAAGAAACACAAATTTGCAGGCACCTATTTAAACATATTTCCGAAATGACGACTTAATGACACTGCATAATTCATATCTGCAATAACACTTTACGAATGCGAGACTTCATTTATCCGTTCTTTTAAGCTACTTTTGTAATACGTATCAAATGAAGAAACTGCTTTCTATACTTTGTTTTAGCTTAGTCTCCATCTGTGCCCTGGCACAAGATACTTCTATTAACAACAACAAACTTAGTTACTATATTAGCACTGATCTGGTATACGATGTAGAGTCTATACCAATGGTAGGATATGAGCAGTTTTTCATGCGAAATCAGAAACTACACAGTTGGCGTATAGATGCTGCCTACCAATTGCACTACAACGATCAATTTGGCATGATATATGCCCATGGCGATAAGGTAAGTGTAGGCGTTTATGAAGGGCCAAGCGTACGATTTGGCTATCAGGTATACTACAAGAAACACCGTAAACACTGGTTAAACTACTTTTCTTACGGTATGGGATTAAAATATCTTTGGTATGATAAAACAAAAGTAAATACAGCCAAAAGAATGCCCGATGAATCGTACCGAATTCAATCGGAAAAATGCCCAGTATTTGTGCCACAGATAGCTATAGGAGCAAAACGTATAAACAAGCGGTTTTGCTCAGATTTTTATGTCGGTTTGCAATTCCCAATCAAGCGTCGCGAAAAAACGATATATGAAGAGTGCGACAACAGAGGCCATTACAATACAAATGTACCCTATTCAAATACCCATTTTACGTTTGCTATTGCTCCTGTGGTGGGTATAAAAATAGGATACATCAAGTAGTATTATTTCAACTTTATAATGTCTGATTTCTTAGTAAATCTTCAAAAACATCGGCTTTCCTGATAACGCGCCATTTACCATTTTCTACCAGTACCTCTGCCGGTTTTAGGCGCGAATTAAAATTGCTGCTCATTTCAAAACCATAAGCTCCGGCATTGTAGAATGCCAGAAAATCTCCTTCTTTTACTTCGCTCAGCACGCGATCCCAGGCAAAAGTATCTGTTTCGCAGATGTTACCTACCACCGTATATATGCGCTTAGGCCCATCTGGATTGGATATATTTTCGATCCTATGATAGGAGTCGTAAAACATGGGGCGAATAAGATGATTAAAGCCGGAGTTTACGCCTACAAATACCGTAGCAGTAGTTTGTTTAATCACGTTAGCTTTAACCACAAACATACCACACTCGCTCACAATGAATTTTCCGGGTTCAAACCAAATCTCAATTGGCCTTCCGTATTCTGTTTCAAATTCTTTTGTAGCTGCTGCTACTTTTTTCCCAAGCGACACAATATCAGTCTCCTGATCATCTTCCTTGTAGGGCGCTTTAAACCCGCTACCAAGATCAATAAAGTCGAGCTTGTCAAAATGTGTAGCAACGCTGAACATCACATCAAGACCTTGCAAAAACACATCTATGTCTTTTATTTCACTACCGGTATGCATATGAAGCCCTTGTACATGCAAGCCAGTTGTTTTCACAATTCGCTCTATATGCCTAAGCTGGTGTATGGAAATACCAAATTTACTATCTATATGACCAGTGCTGATTTTGTAATTTCCACCTGCAACTATATGCGGATTGATACGAATACAGACAGGGTAGCTTCCACCATATGTATTACCAAACTGCTCTAAAATGGAAATACTATCTATATTTATTTTTACACCAAGCGCTACACCTTCAGCTATCTCTTGAAAGTCTACACAATTAGGGGTAAATAAAATCTGTTCGGGCTTAAAACCTGCAAACAAACCTAATTTCACCTCATTTATACTTACACAATCCAATTGTGCGCCAAGGCCCTTAATATATTTTAGAATATTAACGTTGGACAGCGCTTTACATGCGTAGAAGAACTTGGTTGGGTGGTGACTGAATGCGTTGGTTAGCTTTTCATATTGTTGTGCAATTTTACCGGCATCATACACATATACCGGTCCACCTATTTCGTTGGCTATAGAAAGTAATAATTCGTTTGTCATTGGTTCGTACATTCGGCAAAAATAGTTGTTTGGTTGTTAAATAAATACTCAAACGCACATTCAGCAAACCAGAAACCCATTTTAAACGTATATTTTACTCAGTTCTGATAAAAAACGAAACTTCAATTTCATGGCTTCATACACCATCCGCTCACTGGTTCCCACAGATAATTCGATAGTTGCCGGAATTATCAGACAATCGCTCAAAGAACACAATGCAGACAAACCGGGCACTGTATATTACGACCCAACAACCGACGATCTGTATAGTCTGTTCAACATAGAGAAAGCTTTGTATGTGGTATTAGAAGTAGATGGAATAGTTGTGGGCGGAGCTGGTATATATCCTACAGACGGACTGCCTGAAGGCTACTGCGAATTGGTAAAAATCTACCTAAAACAGGAATATAGAGGAAAAGGCTATGGTAAACTTTTAATAAGAAAGTGCATAGATATAGCGCGTGAATTTGGTTTTACGAATGTGTATCTAGAAACTATGCCCGAACTAAACGCCGCAGTAAAGTTGTACAAACAATGTGGATTCGTAAATATTCATGAACCTTTGGGCAAATCCGGACATTACGGTTGCGATATCTGGATGACATTAAAAATAGAATGAGTGGCTATTTTAACATATCAATAGTCGTTTTTTGCAGCTATACTTCGTAACTTAGAGTAGTATATATAAACAATTATTAACTAACGATTAAATAGCAGAAAAATCTTGATAATGTGTTGATAAGTTTTGCTGCCATTTTACTGTTTTTCACAAATAAGACCGTAGTTTCACAGATTAGTTGTACAAATTTCTTATCTGTTTGCGTTGTAAATTTTTAAAACCCTTCATAATATTTTTTAGTCGCGCAAAATCAACTTTATGAAAACCCGATTCGAACTTACGCCAACCAATAGAACAAAAAAGCCATCGTTTTTTAAACTTTGGTTCGTAAAAGTAGCCCAAAAATTCAGAAGGTTATTTGAAGCTGAAGAAGTAGAGGTAACTTTTAAGGTAGAGGGAAGTAAAATAAGATATACCTACACCAAAGTAGACGAGAAAAAAGTTGCATAGATCATACCGTCGGCGAATAAGTGCAGATAAATGTTGTAAAACATGCAACATTTATAGCTGAATGTACTATATTGTATCTTCGGTATTATCGCAAACAAAGAATCATAGAGCACATATGAATAACCCATTCGACCATGACGATGATAATCAGGAAAGTCAGGAATACCTCGACAATCTGAGAATGGAAAATGAAATAAAAAAAATCAAACTTTCTCTGGAACACGGCATGGATTTATCCGATCAATTATCGGCCGCCGAACTGCCTCCCAAAGTAGAGTCGGAACTACTTGATTACATATCACTATTTGAAGAACAGTTTTCTTCTCGCAAAATGATTCTTATAAATGATTTATTGGGGCGTCCGGAACTTAAACCAGTAGCCGACATACCCGATAATGAAATTAAAGATGAATTGTTACGCGTTCAGCAATTATTGACAGATAAATCTATATCGCTCGAAACTGTTAATCCCGTGGACGACAGAGAACTATATAGGTTTATTACCGAAGAACTCATACAATTTGAAACCAACGACATTCATATCGAAGGACTGATACACTGCTACATTTACGAAGAATACTACCCAAATCACGAAGCAGATGTGAAGGATGCCTGCACAAATTTTTTCAATAAAGCATTGGATAAGAACGAAGAAATTAATCTATCATTGCTTGGCGTCGACAATGCTGCAACAAACACAGAAAGTACATCAGACATTGAACTTCAGATAGCCAAACTAACTTTTTTAAGAGATGCTTTTGAGGGTTTTGTTATTAATAATATAGCAATTTCAAATGTGCAATTACTTGATGAAAACACGGTAGCTGCGCTAAACGGAACAATTGACTACATAGGGGCTATAGAAAAATCGGTAGATACTGTCGCATTTAACGGCGAATTTAAGATGAACCTACACCGAAGGGATCAAGTATGGAGAATTATCTCTTTTGAGTTTCCCGGTATAAACAACTAACCATATAAACACATTACAATTACCATGAACGAACCTAAGGCAAACATAGCAGAGGATAACTATATAGAGGTAAATAAAGCGCTGTGGAACAAAAAAACACAAGTGCATATAACCTCTGAATTTTACGACATGCACACAGACAAAGGTTTTGTTGAGCACGTTGCAACACTAAACGAGATTGAACTTAACTTATTGGGCAATGTAGCCGACAAAAAGATACTCCATTTGCAATGCCATTTTGGGCAAGATACTTTGTCGTTAGCAAAGCTTGGAGCAAATGCAGTAGGCGTAGATTTTTCTGATGAGGCAATCGAAGCGGCAAGAAAGCTGAACCAACAACTTGGCTTGTCGGCTGAATTTATTTGCTGCGATGTATACAATCTACCAGAGGTCCTGTCAGACAAATTTGACATTGTGTATACATCATATGGTGTGATAGGATGGTTGCCTGATATGAACAAGTGGGCAAAAACGATAGCGCATTTCTTAAAACCAGGCGGCAAATTAGTATTTGTAGAATTCCATCCGGTTGTCTGGATGCTCAATTATGAATTCACGAGTGTTGCATATAGCTATTTCAACGATGAGCCAATCATAGAAACGCTAAATGGAACATATGCCGATAGAAGCGCCGACATTAAGATGCAAGAGATTTCCTGGAATCACGACTTAGGCGAAACGCTGCAAAGCATGATAGATGCAGGTCTGAAAATAACCAGGTTTAAAGAGTTTAATTACTCTCCGTGCAAATGTTTCCAGCGTTTGGTAGAAATTGCTCCGGGCAAGTATCAGATTGAAGGATTAGAAGGTAAAATACCTATGGTATATGCCGTTACCGCAGAAAAAAGTATTTAGGTAAGAGTAAGGTAAATTTGTTCATTTGTTTATATAGCTGGCTATATAAACAAATGAACAATATAAAATACTACCGCCGCAAGCAATCCACTCACGGGTATGGTTAATATCCAGGCCCACAACAAGTTGATAGTAACGCCCCAACGTACAGCCGACAGGCGTTTTGTAGCGCCAACGCCGATAATAGAACCAGTGATGGTGTGCGTAGTGCTCACCGGTATCTTAAGGTTTTCAGCAAAAAACAACGTAAGCGCGCCCGCTGTTTCTGCGGCAACACCTTCAAACGGTGTAACTTTTGTAATGCGCGTACCCATTGTTTTAATAATTTTCCAGCCGCCGCTCAACGTACCTAAGGCAATTGCTGAATAGCAAAGTAGCGGTACCCAGTTAGGCATTGGAGCGCCGCTCTCCATATTTTTAGAGCAGATAAGCGCAGCCATTATTATACCCATCACCTTTTGAGCATCGTTGCCGCCATGACCAACACTAAATGCTGCTGAGGAAACCAACTGAAAACGCTTGAAATAAAGCGACGCTCTCGCATTATTCAGAGAGCCCAATATCATGGTGAAAATGCTCATTGAAATAAGGATGAACCCAATAAGCATCCATTTGAAGTTCTTTGAATCGGTCAGGATATTCAAAAGATGGCTGGGGCCATGCGCTTTTAGTTTTTCTGGATTTGTCTCCATAACATGCGATAGCATGTATACGGTAACTGCAATTACTATAAACGAAATCAGCTTTGGAAATAACCCCTTTTTAAACGAGTAAATAAACCACAACGAGATAATAAAGGCAACAATCATACCTATTAACGGAGCCAACACTATAAAGCTCACTGTTTTAATAATAGGTTCAGAGTTTACAGCCTGAAATCCGGCATTTGCTATAGCGGCGCCAGCAAACCCACCCAGCAAAGTATGCGATGAGCTAGAAGGAATGCCATACCACCAGGTTATCAAATTCCACGTAATTGCAGCAAGTAAGCCGCTGAGTATCACCGGTAAAGTTATATAGGCTTCATGTACTGTTTTGGCAATAGTATTGGCTACGCCATGATCTTTAAATATGAAAAAAGCTATAAAATTGAAAAATGCAGCCCAAACAACAGCTTGCAACGGTGTAAGTACTTTAGTACTTACCACAGTAGCAATAGAATTGGCGGCATCATGGAAACCATTAATGTAATCAAAAATCAAGGCCAAAGCCAGGATCACTATAAGAAGTACCGACATACGGTGGATTATGAATATTTAATGATGATTGACTCTACAACATTTGCTGCGTCTTCGCACTTATCTGTTACCACTTCCAGCATTTGGTATATATCTTTCTGTTTAATCAATTCTACTGCCGTGATATTAGATGAAAACAGCTTGAGCATAGTGCTGTCTAACAGATCGTCGGCGGCGTTCTCCAGACTATTTACCTGCACGCAAGCCTGAGTAATAGCGCGGAGATCCTTCATATTCCGAAGTCCGTAAATACTAATATTGATTGAAGCTATCGATTTTACGATTATCTCTGCGAAAGCAGGTAATGTATTGTACTGATCATCGATCTGGTAATTCACAATTCTTTTTGCAGCGCCCCACATATAATCGGCAATATCATCGAGCGAGGTAGCCAGATAATGTATGTCTTCACGATCAAACGGCGTAATGAAATTGTGGCCGAGTTCTACAAATATGCGATGTGTTGTTTCGTCGTTCTTGTGCTCAAAATCTTCAAGAGATTTAAGCATAGCATCTCTTTTCGACAAATCGCTCTCTTGCAGCGCCGCTTTAAAAACACCCCCCATCTGTACGAGTGTAGTAGCTACTTCTTCAAATAAACCGTAAAAAATCCTGTCTTTAGGCAGGAAAAACTTCAAAACCGAATCGAATGACATAACAATTTCTTAATGTAAAATTAACATTTGCAAAACTATCTCAAATATCCGGCAATAAAAGTGATAACGCAGACTTAATAATTTCTTAACATTGACCGTAACACACCAAATTGGCACCCCAAAAGCACCTTCCTTTATCAATAAAAGAACCATGAAAATCTGCACAATTCTGGTTTCCTAAAATCTTAACTAATCTCTCACCACTTTCTACATACTACTTTCTCTTAAAATATTACCTTTGGCTGTACTAATTTTAGCAAATCCTACTAATGAAGAAAAATATAGCCCTTGTGGCAGGCGGTTATTCAGGCGAATATGTGATTTCGATAAAGACAGCCGAAACAATAGAGAAGAATCTGGATACCGAACTATATAATATTTACAAAATTATTATTACAAGAGATGAATGGTATCATATAGACAATGGAGTAAAAATAGATGTAGACAAAAATGATTTCTCTCTTCCTTTGACTAATGGACGTGTGCATTTTGATTGTGTTTTCATTGCTATACATGGCACTCCCGGCGAAGATGGAAGGATACAAGGCTATTTAGACATGCTCAAAATTCCATACACTTCCTGCAATGCTATTGTGTCTGCGCTTACGTTTAATAAAAGCTACTGCAACAAAGTAGTAAAAGCGTTCAATGTTGTCAATATTGCCAACTCTGTACATTTGATAAAAGGCGAGCCATATTCTATGGGTGTCGTACTTGAAGAATTGAAATTGCCTGTATTTGTGAAGCCGAATGAGAGTGGCAGCAGTTTGGGCGTTAGCAAAGTAAAAAAAGTAGAAGAACTTTTCCCTGCAATTGAAAAAGCATTCAAGGAAGATAATCAAGTACTTATAGAAGAATTTATAGAAGGCCGCGAACTCACTATTGGCGTTTACAAAGCAAATGGCTGTATGTATGCACTGCCGGCAACAGAAATAGTAAGTAAAAACGAGTTTTTTGATTACGAAGCTAAATATACCCCCGGTGTAACCAACGAAATAACACCTGCCGTTATTGACGCCAATCTTAAAGAGCAACTCGAATCGAAAGCTATGTATATATACCGACACCTGAATTGTAGAGGTATTGTGCGTATGGACTTCATTTTACAGAACACAACTAACAAGCTTTTCTTTTTAGAGGTAAACACAATGCCTGGGCAAAGCGAAAACAGCATAGTGCCGCAACAAGTGCGCGCATGGGGGCGTACATTAAAAGACTTCTACGGCGAGTTGCTGGAAGATTGTCTGAAAAATAAAACTGTTTAAATAGTATTATAATATTCCCGGTAAGCTTTTATGAAGGGTAGTTTCAAAAATTCTTTTTGGTTCCATTTTGCTATCGTAGTATCGCTATGTACGGTATTGTATTTGTCGTTTTTTGCTACGTTGCACTGGGTAACAAAGCACGGCGAAGAGATCAGAATACCCGACGTAAGGGGTACGCATATGGATTCGGCAGTTGCAGCGCTAAAAGCAATGCACTTTGAAGTGTCAATTGATTCTACCTACGAAACCGATGTAAAGCCGCTGAGGGTGCTAAAGCAAGTTCCGGACACGGGATCGCTGGTAAAACAGGGCAGGACCGTGTTTCTGACTGTAAACATGATGACTCCGCCCAAAGTGCCTATGCCCAATTTGGTCAACCTGTCGTTTAGGAGCGCGGAAATGTTGCTGAAAAACAATAAACTGATCTTAGGCGACACCAGCTACAAACCCGATATAGCGCTCGGCGCCATTCTCGAGCAGCGCTACAAAGGAAACCCGATTAAAGCAGGCGAACTGATAGCGCAGGGTAGTAAGATTAGTCTGGTAATAGGCGACGGTCTGGGCAACACACAGTTTACCGTGCCCGATGTAAGCGGCCAGACCGTAGACCTTGCGCTTACCATACTTGCACAGTATAGCCTTCAACCCATAATAGTGGTCAATGATCAGATGTCGGAAATAACAGATACTATGTCTGCAACGGTAGTAGATCAGGAGCCGCGAGCGGTAAACGATGCTGGCGCGGCAAACCAAATAAAAGCAGGGGATATAATGACGTTAAAAATCATTCAAAACCCATCGCAGGCGGAAATTCATAAAAAGTAGGTTACATTTCGTTGTCGAACAATACAAACCACCTTATTGCCGTTTATCGCAATAATAATAAAATTAACAGTGAACGCGAATTGCAGGAAATCATTTGTTGTTGTTTTATACGTCTTGACCACAGCGCTGGCATATGGTCAGGAAAGTGTGGCCGGGCTTAGGTGGAACCCATTCGTTAACCATAAGAAAGCAAAGCCTTCAGCGCTGGCACGCACTACCGCACATACGCTAACACTCCCATTTTTTGAAGACTTTACCGGAAGCAGCATTTACCCTGATAGCTCCAAATGGACTGACTATCAGGTATTTGTAAACAATACTATGGGGTCTAACATGATCAGTAAGGGTGTAGCTACTTTCGATTGTCTGAACAGTATTGGTATTCCTTACGACTCGTTCAGCAATACCACTTTCAGATATGCCGATTCTCTTACATCGCAGCCTATAGACCTGGGAAGCGTTACGCCGTCAGATAGTTTATACCTTAGTTTCTTTTATCAGCCTCAGGGCAACGGTTATTATCCGCTTGGGCAAGACTCCTTACAACTGTACTTAAAAACCAGATACGGCGGCTATGTAAAGGTATGGACGACTTCAGGCACATCGCTCGCTCCGTTTAGACAAGTGATGTTACCCATTACCGATACGTTGTTCCTGCATAGCAGTTTTCAGTTCCGCTTTGTAAATATTGCGGCGCTATACTGGTCGGACGCGAATTGGAATGTTGACTATATCCGATTGAATACCAACCGATCAGCAACCGACACCGCTATAGATGATGTAGGTTTTACTTCATCGCCTGGATCATTGCTCAACGATTATACATCTATGCCATATAGGCAATTTTATGGTTTTCAGGCTGCAGAGCGAAGCGCGCAATTTGTGGGTAGAGCGCGCAATAACAGCGGCGGCAATCAAACCATAAATTACGGTATAATGGCGCGCGATCTTAATACGGGCAGCACATTGCTACCGCCGTCCGGTAGCGCATCGATAATAGCGCCACGCACATCTGCCGACATAGTATTCCCTAATTATACCACAGCTATCACACCGCCCGGGACCAACGACAAGGTGGTTTTTGAAAATACATTTTACATGGATGAACCTATTTCAGGCAGTCCAACAGATAACGATACTATTGTAACACATCAGGTTTTTGATAATTACCTCGCCTACGACGATGGCTCTGCGGAAAAAAGCTATTACCTCAATCTGTTTCCAACATTACCGGGTAAAATAGCTGTAGAATACCATCTAAATCAGCCAGATACCCTGAGGGGTATGGCCATTTATTTCGGACGACAAATTCCATTTGCTAATTACAAAGCATTTTCAATAATAGTTTATTCAGAATTGGCTGGTATTAATGGAGCTATGACTGATACTAAGTTGTATCAGCAAGATTTGTATAGCCCCGGCTATGCCGACACTGTAAATCACTTTTGGATTTATACGTTCAACGAACCGCTTGTTTTGCCTGCGGGCACATTTTATGCGGGCACGATGCAGCCGGCTGAAAGCGGTAGCGACAGTCTGTACATAGGGTTGGACGTAAATAGGGTAGGGGGAAATCATGCTTATTACAATGTCTTGTCCAGTTGGAACCCATCGCTGATAAGCGGAGCTTTGATGATGCGCCCAATATTAGGCGGACAGGTAACAGGCACACTGGTAAATGAACTTAAATCTGCAAATATCGGCTGGCGGGTTTACCCTAATCCGGCAACGGACAAAATTCAATTCAGCAATTTAAGCGATGCTAAACCCGAGTACTTTATCACAGATATTCAAGGCCGTAAAATTATATCCGGCACAATAAACTCTTCAAAAAGTGTAGACATATCGTCACTGTCTTCGGGCATATATTTTGTAAATATTGTTACCGATGGAATTATCGGTACACCTCAGAAACTGATAAAATTATAGTTCAAAAAAAAGAAAAAACGACTACATGAAAAACATAACTGTTGAAGAACTGAAAGGCAGAATGGATGCCGGTGAAAAACTGCATATAATAGATGTACGCGAGCCATGGGAATATGAAGAGTATAACATAGGGGCTCAACTACTGCCATTGGGTAATGTGATGGGCATGCAGCTTGATTCCATAGAAGATTTAAAAAATGATGAGCTAATCATTCATTGTAAAGCAGGCGCACGTAG
>CAZLPE010000017.1:32599-43431 GCA_964561325.1 uncultured Flavipsychrobacter sp. | reverse complement strand
CAATATTGTATTAAAAAACAAATATTTACAGTAAGTTCATTCACCATCTTCAATTGCTGCGTACTTTTGATGTTGTTTAGTACTGCAATTTTTAACAAACAGTTATTTTTACAAAGCGCTACTAACACTGCAAAATATTTTTAATGGGTTGTATCACTTTGTTATCAGATTTCGGAATGCAAGACGCCTCTGCTGCAATTGCAAAAGGAATACTGATGCAACACATACCCAAAATACCGGTTATAGATATTAGCCACGAGATTAGCCCTTACCACATGGGGCAGGCTGCTTACGTAGCTTCATCGGCTTATAGCTCATTTCCCAAAGGAGCCATTCACCTATTGCTATTCGATCTGTTTTCTGAAACAGCGCCAAAACTGGTAGTAGCATTCCATAACGAACACTATTTTTTCGCTCCAGATAACGGCATTATTCCGCTGATGTTGGGTTGCAATCCCGACAAATCGTGGTTGATAACCTCCTTTACGGAAGGCGCCAGATACGGCAATTGGTTGCACCATTGTGCGAACGCTATAGCTAAAATGCAGGAGCGCCCTATTGACCAGCTCGATTACGCAAAAACAACATTAATCGACGCACCCAAAATTTATCTACCTAAGTTGGTAAACGAAGCCACATTATTGTGCGATGTAGCCCACATAGATCATTACGAAAATGTAGCGCTCAACATCAACAAACAAATGTTCGATAAATTTGTTGCCGGGCGAAAATTCGAAATACGCTTTAAGCAAACCGAGGTTATCACAAAACTTGCTAATAATTACTCGGATGTAGAAAACGGCGAGAAACTATGCAGAATCAACGGCAACAATACACTTGAAATAGGCATAAACCGCGGCAATGCAGCGAGTCTTTTTGGACTAAAACTGGGCAGCTCAAACAACAACATTAAAATCAACATACTAAATGATAGTCCGTATAGTTCAAATGAACTTCAAATCAGATAAAATCGAAGAGTTCATCGCCCTATTTAGCGAAAGAAAGGAAACAATAAAAAGTTTCTCAGGTTGTCAACGCCTCGAATTGCTACAGGACTGCGATAATCCAAATATTTTTTTCACTTACAGCCATTGGGATTCTGTAGCTGATCTCGACCATTACAGGTTCTCGCCGTTCTTCAAAGAAACATGGACTTTAACAAAAGCGCTTTTTGCTGAAAAAGCAAAAGCCCAAAGCCTGATAAGCATATAAGAAACAAGCGCGAGTGTTGTCTCGCGCTTGTTTCTTTCTACAATCTATCTACTATCTTTTGCTGTATAACTGCCAGTTCCTCTTGCGACAGTTTCAATTTTTGTCGGGTAAAATTCAAATCATTCGCTGAATTGATTGGTACCAAATGCATATGTGCGTGAGGTACTTCCAACCCTATTACGCTAATACCGCACCTGTTACAGGGGAATGCTTGTTCAATCGCTTTTGCTATTGGCTTAGCAAAAGCAAACCACTTGCTTAACAATTCGTCGGGGAGATCAAATAAATTGTCCACCTCAACTTTCGGAACCACCAGCACATGTCCTTCTACTATCGGAAATATATCTAAAAAAGCAAAGAAGCTTTCATTCTCTGCAATTTTATAACAAGGTATTGCGGCATCAATAATTTTCGAAAAGATAGTAGCCATAGAATTATACAGTTATATTATCAACCTGGAATTTTATTACGCCACCTGGTGTGGTAACATCAACAACATCGCCAACAAGCTTACCTAATAACCCTTTGCCTATAGGTGACGTAACGGAAATCTTACCTTGCTTAATATCAGCTTCCCGCTCAGATACTAACTGGTATACCATTGTCTTCTTATTATTCAGATTCGTAACCGAAACCTTACTCAATACAGACACTTTACTTGTATCAATATTCTTCGCATCAATAACTCTTGCCGACATGAGCGCTTCCTGCAAATGTGCAATCTTTGCCTCATGGTGCCCTTGCGCCTCTTTTGCAGCATCATACTCGGCATTTTCTTTCAAGTCGCCTTTTTCTCTTGCCTCTGCAATCTGTCGTGCAATCTCTGCTCTGCCAGTGGTTTTAAGAATATTTAGTTCTTCACGCATCTGGTCCAATGTCTCTTTCGTCAGGTAATTAAAATCAGACATTATAATTTTATTTTATTGATTATGAAAAAAAAATACAACGCTTCTGTTGGCAGAAGCGTTGCAATTGCAAAAGTACAAAAATTTATGATTAGCGTGTCATACGTAAAGATAGCATGTGAACGCCATTCGCCGGACGTTGAGTTGGGCGATAAGAATAATCGAAGGCTACCATTGGACCGGTCGCGCCTATTCTGTGCTGAACAGTTGCTCCAGCAGCTAAACCGGTAAACATTGTTGTAGTTTCGGTAGAACTTGTAATACCCTTTTCATAACGATATGCAGCTCTAAGCATAACCATATCTTTAAAACCATACTCCAATCCAGCTCCAAGATAATCGTTGTTAAACGAGTTAGATGTGAAGTTAGCTATTACAGACAGTCTGTGGCTCGGTGTTGCATCTTTAGTTGCCAGATGATTCTCGTCGAGGAACAGATCGTAAGAAGCCCCGATATTCAGGTAAGTTGGCATTGCAAACTTGTCGGAAGGATAGGTTGCAGTGATCGCAAACGTTGGCGACGCCTGTGGCTGATCTGCATTAACCGAGAAACCATTGCCCGAAAAGCGCATGTTGGTGCCAATGTTACGCAACGCAATACCGAAGTGGAAATTGTCGCGCTTACCTGTTACGTATTGTATACCTGTTTCAAACGCCAATCCTTGCGCAATAATGTTGCTCACCTGCTCAGACACATAAGTCATTGCGAAGCCAGCGTTGATATGCGTTGAGAACTGCTTTGCAAAACCCAGTTCTATATTCAAAAACTGGGGCCTGAAAGAACCATATCCTTCCGGATTGAAGTAGTCGGTTGCTTGTATGTCGCCGAAACCCATTGACATAATGTTCAAACCAATTACTCCAGATTCACCCAGCTTTTGAGCTACGCCCAGATTGCTGATGGTGATGTTGGTGCCTGTAAGATATATACCACTTGATAATCCAACCTCTGTTGAACTGTCCTGTGCCAATCCGGCAATGTTAAGTTTCATTGCTTCAAGTCCGCTAACAGATGCTGTATTTATTGCAAATAAGCCTGTTGAGCGCGCCCACGGATTGATGGACATTTCGGGTGCGCCAGATTGCCCGGAACGGTCTTTATTTCCTGCTACTGCGTTAAAAGACATTCCTAAAGCGCAGATGGCAACTATTGCTTTACTTGAAAAGTTTTTCATAAATATATACAAATAAACATTTTTTAGATTAAATTAGTACGTAGTAACATCCAACGGCCTTGCAGCGCCAAACCATTTTATAACTGTTTCGCCCAAACCTTCAGCTTTAACATCCATCAGATACATACCGCTTGATATTGGCAGCCCAACACTGTTACGTATATCCCAATCAATATAAGAGGTGTTGTCGTTCTTAGAAAGCGAACGAACAAGCGTTCCATCAAGAGAGTATATGTTAATAGTTACTTTAGAAGGCAGATTGATGATTCTAACCTTTGTGTCGTAACGGTTACGCTCCCATCCTGAATATCCATAATATGGATTTGGTACAGCATAGATTTTATTCAACAATCTTGTTCTATCTGTGGTATCAGATTTTGCAATCTTAGCCAATCCAGAAGTGCTGAATGTGTAGTAAGGGTTAGTAGCCATACCTGGCAATACTTTTACATCAGGCACATTGTTTGTATCGGCAACAGCAAGATAAGAACTGTACGGACGCTTAACTCTGAAACGTAATCTTGTAGTTGTTGGTATCAAACCATTTTTCAAAGACAACATGGGTACAGTTGGGTTTGAAGTTGGAACGCCTATCCACTGCATTGGTTCATATGCTCTTTGCAAGAACACATTTGATGTGTAGTACTTCTTAACGTTAGATACAAACACTTTATCGCTATCGTACTGTGTACCCAAGATGTAAACGATGTGTTTACCGCCGTAGATAATTGAATTATCAAATGGGTTGAACTTCACAGAAGATGGATTCCAGATCATGTCGCCGCCATTGTCGCTGGTGAGGTAAGAATCTTCACCAAAAACTATGTTCAAACGTTTACCTGTGTTCTGGTCAATTGCATAACCAGGGAACCATGACATACCTCTGTCGGTATCAGACTCAGCATACTTAGGACTAACGCCATCAGCCATCAGGTCGCCATTCCAGCTTCTGTGTCTTCTCAACAAGAACTTAAGCGCGTTACCTTCTGCAAGTGTAGAATCTTCTTGCTGCTCTATTACTGCTACTCTTGTCCATTTAGACTTATCAGAAGTAAATACCAAGTCAACATCTGGTAATGACTGGAAGTGACCTATGTCTTGCGTTCTTGGAGAATAAGCAATATCGAAACCACAGGGTGAACCAGCTGCTGCTGAACTTGTTAAGTGATAGAAAGCCCAAGCAGAAGCAAGACAGTATGGGCCCCATGTGCTCTTAGTTGGCGTAAAGTTGTCGAACATGTTACCGTAGTTGCTGTTCAAGTCCAACTTCATATAGTCGTTGAAGTAACATGGGTTACCGCGTGGATCTGTAGTTGGGTTGGGTGGAGATGGAGTTTTAAACTTCTGTACATTACCTGAACGCAGCCAGTTAGAGAAGCTACTGTCGTTTTGGTCTTGTACACCCCACAACCATGGAGTAGAAGGATCTTCAAAAGTAATATCAGATGTGATATAACCGTTTCCGTCAGCCTGATTGTTAGCGCCCGGAGTACCTACTTGCGATACGTTTACACTCAAACCATATTTCTGCAATATTTGTTCGTTAACACCGGCAAGCGTTGTTTCGCTGTAGATAGTATCAACTGTGCGACCATTGTCAATTGCTGTAAGTCTCCATGTTGCTTTGTTCCTGATTCTGCGTGTTGAATCGGCAACAATCAATGAATCCTGACCTGATATTTGCAATACCCAGTTGTATTTTGGAACCAACAATGGATCTACAACTTTCACGTCTATTGGTCCTTGTCCTGCGAGGTAAGTAGCTTTGTCTACTTTGCCATCTGCCAACGCAGCAGCTTCAGAAGCAGCGTCCAACTGGATTACATTACCGCCATTACCCATACCTTCAATTCTTGTTATTTCAACGCCAGAACCATAATCAGCATTCAAAATCGTGCCCATATCGCCATTGGCAGGGTTAGGCATAACAGTCAGCTTTGGCACATCTATACCGCCAGCGCCGTGTGAGCTTCCCAAATAAGGAACGTCTTGAGTAGATACTGTATTACGTGAATCGAAATTAGCAAAGTTGTTGTATGCGTAAGCTATGGCAACAAAGTAGTAATTATGGTAGTTAATTAAACGCTTGTCAGAACCTGTAGCAAATTGGTCGTTAGTCAATACAAAACTGTGCACTATACCGCTATCCTTACCATTCACTTTTATCTGTGGTATGTGTGTAGTATCGCTTATATTGATATTCTTAACATAGTTTACGAGCTGCTTAACGCTGTCATGAACGTCGCACTGGAACACTTCATATGCTTTAGTGTTATCAACTTCGCCTGTATTTGGGTCAAATATTTCAGCCGCTGTAACCTGACTGTTTGCCAACTGGAATACGCGATAACCCTGGAAACGATACAATGAATCTTTGTTACCCTGTGCTTTTACTACAATCTGGTGGTATTGCAAAGAATCTTTGTAGCTGCTGTCATCGCGACCATAGTTTTCACCAAAGTTGTTGCTACCATAATCGTTAACCAGATATACAATCAATTTTCTGTCCAATTCTCTTACCACCATTCTTGGCGCTTCAGGACCTTCTACAGTTTTAAATTTGTTATCAAACAATGCTTGCGCCTGATCGTCTACGTTCTTGATTGTTTTAAAGTTTGTTGATGGACAACCACCTACGCCTTTAGCCCAAACCACACCAATAGTTATATCGTTGATAGCTCCCGAAACAAGCTGGAAAGGACCAGACGAGAACACGAAACGACGGTCGCCGGGAGGGTTTGCGCAGGCGCACTCAGACCATTCTGATGCATTACCCGGATCGCCCCAGAACACGAAGTTTGATACCGGACCTGAACCATAACCTTTACTTGGTACGCCTGGTCCCTGGAAGTCGTCAGCAAAACGCTGACCGTTTCTGATAGAACCTGTCATGTAGTTATAGATCTGAACACCATTGTCAGGATTGCCTATAGAACTCGCATCATTGTTATAATAAGTAAAGTTCGTCATTCTCAACTGCTCAACAGTATCTGGCAGACCAGCTCTTTTCACAGGGCGCAATGGACCTTTAAAGAAGTCTAGAGCTACCTGAGGAGGAGTTAAACCATAGCTGTTTACTGGATGGCTCGGAGCGCCATCATCGTTAGTACCGTTGTACAATATACCCAAACCTCTGCTGGTATCGCAACCAATAAAGTCGTCAAGGTAGTAACCCAAATCCGCGTCATCCCACACAGCGATAAACGTACTGTCGATGGTCAACGGACCGCGGTTGATCACGCGATAGTTGTAGAAAGTAGCATTATTCAGGAAGTCTTGCGTAGCATAGGCAAATGCAGAAGTTTGCACTTCTATACCCATAGCTGCGGTGATAGACTGTTGTTTAATGTTACCCGCATCGTTGAACACCCACCAGATGTACTGGTCGCCGGTAATCTGTGGATACTCGCCTTTGTTTGGCTCGTATATACCGTTACCGTTGATGTCTTTAAACGGCGCGTAAGAATTATTTACGTTCAGGCTGATGTTCGATACGCCGCCTTTCGCTTTCACATTGGGGTTACCGGTTGCAGGCCATTGGTTGATCGCGTCAAACTCAGACGTGGTAGTGTTGCCGCTAATCTTAGATAACTCTATGAACTTGTTAATTGTAGAACGATCTACTTTCCAGAATCTGTCCCACTGTGCGCACTGATCAGATGTGATTTTTGCGTTCACATCCAGAGCGCCTGGCCAATAGTCGTTACCATCCTGACGATATGTCTGAGCGGCAACTTTCAGCTGACCTTGTTTATCGTAACCGCCTATCCAGCAAGAAGCTGCGAACTGGGAGCTTTTACCTGATCCTTTTGGTATTTCGTATGCGGCGCCGCCTACACCAATGTTCCACCACATATCACCACCCGTCATCAACCTGGCGCGAACGTTGTTGATGTCAAGGTCGAGGGCTTCTGATGCTGGCAAACAGCCGGAAGCAGAGGCTTTTAACTGGGATTTGCGGTGGGTGGATACCACATTCTCACGTGCGCTCAAATTTCCTGCAAGTCCCATTATTCCCAACAGGACAATGGCGCCGGTAAATCGTATTTTGTTTCTAAGCAGCATAACTTATCAAAGTTATATATTAATAAATGTTATTAAAAATTGAATTCCAGTGCAAGACTAATAGTACGTGCGTAGTTCAGGTTGTAAGGATTGTTGATCTGTATCTTGTACAAGTCTGTGTAAGACTGTGGATTAGTTTGCTGTGGAACATACTGTGCGCCAAACGTAGAGGTCAAATATCCGTTATCGTCAGGTTTGCCGGTATAACCGTATACGCCCAGTATTTCGCGTGTGTTCAGCAGGTTGTTGATCTGCAATATTGCCTTAACAAACATTGGTTTCTTTGGTTTGATACCTTCTGGAGATACTTTGTTCTTGCCGCCAAATGCCAGAGAGAAGTCTTTGTCCAGACGAAGATCCATACCATAGTGCCATGGCAAACGAGAACCGTTAACGCCGCCCATTACTGTATTGCCTTGAGCGCTGGTGTATCTTGTATATGGTTCACCGCTTCTGCCTCTTGCTATGATGTGCACACCTGCATTCTGGAATATGTGGCTCTTACCTACTGTTGGGCCTTCGCCATCGTTGAAACGATAATCTACGTTAGCGATGATATTGTGGCGAGAATCGAAGTCAGCAGCAGTTACATATCTGAGGTTTGGCAATCCTGCATCCACAAGACTTCCCAACAAACCACGACCAGAGGTTGGCGATGATCCTGTTCCTTCTGCAAACTGGAGTGTATAAGATACGCCCATTGTCAGGTGGTTAGTTGCGCGCAGGTCATACAACAACGTAGTACCTTTTGTAGTAGAGAAGTCGCGGTTGCCGTAAGAGTAGTATGTAGTTGGGTAAGCGTACAACAATGGAACTACAGTAATCATGTCTTTTCTTTCTTTGTAGAAAGCTGTGATGGTCAATGCAGAGCTCTTTGTAAGTTTCTGTTGGAAACCAACTTCATAGTCAAATGTTTTCTGTGGTTTCAGGTTCGGGTTGTTGATGGTTCCCTGAGCGTTCTGTGCAAGGAAGAAGTAATCGTATGCAGTTGCATTGATACCGCTTGTAGGACGTTGAACATAGATATCATAGTGCGCATAGAAGTTAGCCACGTCAGATATTGGGAAAGAGAAAGATACGCGAGGCATAACGTTTACCTGTGGTGTATAGTCGGTAAATGAGTTGTTTGCGTTAAAGCCGGTATCAGTGATCTTAGGAGTGTTGCCGGTTGCGTCTTTTACCAAGAAGGGCTGAGGGTCGCGACCACCTGAGAATTGTTTCAGTGTTGCTGGGCTCTCAATGTATTTACCGGTTGGGTCATACCAGTTGTTTCCGCTACGGTAGCCTATCACACCTGGGCTGGTTGAGCTGTTGTCATCTACATACACAACATAGTCTTTACCAATGTTGCCGGGGTGGTTACCCTGATTAAACTGGTTCAATGAACCGTCTACCTGACCTACAGTTTTTTCAGCATACAGAGAGAATGGGTCTTTCAACACCTTTGTGTTAGCTGAATAACGCTCTACGCGCACACCTACGTTGAAGTGGATATCCTTGTACTCAAACCTGTCGAGCAAATAACCTGCTATATAGTTAGGGCTGAATGCGCCGATTGGGCGAGTATAGTTGCCACCCGGACGATCTTTAGCTGTCCAGAAATCGTTGAAGTTTACGTTACCTTGTTCTGCGCCAGTGTAAGTATAACCCTGATAAGTAACAAATGGGTTACCGCTGTGCAACAGTTCGTCGGCAGAGAACATGTTCAAAGAGAATGTTGACGGATCATATGCATCTATGTTGATGTTCTGAGTGCGGTTAAATCCGAGTTTCTTTCTCAGGTTAGTATCAAATGTAGAAGTGCCTATGTTTTTGTAGTTGTAAATAATGGTGTCTGATGAAGTTGGAGTTACGTTCTTAGCTACGCCGTTGGGATCAAGGTACAATTCGTTGCCTGTAACCGGATCTTTAGAGTATTTATACTGTACGCCGTTGATAACAAATATTGGGTTTTGTTTATCCAGTTTCAGGTTGCCGTTTGTTTGGCTGCTTACCAGACCTCTCATCAGCGACCACAGTGAGTTAGTACCTGTGTTGCCTGGGTTAGAGTATACTACGTAGTTTCTTTCTACGCGTTGCTGATAGTACAATCCGAATTCAATAGCGTGCTTTGTTTTACCTGCAAGAAGGTCGAAAGATGCGTCAACGGTCAATGCGTACTGGCTGCTGTTGAAGTTCTGGTAGTAGAACTGTGTTGCGCCGGGGCTATAGAACATACCGTAAGTAAACTTAGGTTCGTCACCGTTAGCCAATCCGTTCTTAGCTTGTATTTCAGATATAGCCAATGGCAGGTTGCCGCGTTGGTAATCATAGTACTGTGAAGTGTAGTTTGCCAGGTTAGGGTTCAATTCGCTACGCTCGTAAGAGATACCTTTTGAAGATGTACCATACAATACTGTTCCTTTTTTACCTGACAATGAGTCGGTGCCAAGGCTTGACAATGATGTAGCATAGTTATCTACTCTGTTTTCAATGAATTTACCATTGTAACCGTATTTGAAGATATCGTTACCAAACTTAGGGTCAGATACATCCTGGTGTACTAACTGGTAGTCGGCCTGTACTTTGTAGAATGCATTTGATATGATGCTGTGGTTGGCAGATGTATCGTTTGATTTACCGAATTTCTGTGTGAAACGCAAATAACCGCGACCAGAAATAGTATTCAGGTTAGGTGTTGCTTCTGGTGCAAAAAGTATACGTGCACGGCTGTATAGGTCTTGTTTTGTGTAGCCAAAGGTACCGCCCGCTGCAATACGCATGTTTTCAGTAACCTGATAGTCGAGTTTACCGTTCAAACGCGCTTCTACAGTAGCGTTATGAGGAGTGATTTTTACTTTTTCCAAAGAGTCATAAGTCATGTAGTTGCTCGCATAGTTATATACAGGGTTGCCGCTGTTGTCGTTTATTATACGCAGTGGGTTCTTCTGCAAGCGCGCCAGTACATCGCCTTTTGTTACATACTGCTGATCATAGGTAGGATATCTGTTCTTATCATTATAATAGTCGCCGCTCAGTGCAAAACCCAATACTGGCTTTTTGTGTGTGCTGTCTATTCTTTTCTTCAACAACGGACCAGCTATAGAAAAGTTAGCCAAATTGTTGTTGTAGCCGTCTATAGAGTGCTGCAGACGTACCTGACCGGTCATTTTCTGCGATACGCCGCGAGATGTGATGTTTACCACACCGCCCGATACGTCGCCATAGTTGGCAGGTATACCTGAAGTGATCACCTCGATCTGCTCTATAGAGCCCTGAGACATGTTTGTACCTACTGTACCCTGCACCTGCACACCATCTATTATATATAGTGTACCAGATGAGCGAGCGCCGCCGAAGCTGATATCGCTACCTCTTTTCTGTTGGTAAGTACCCGGTTGCAACGCCACAAGGTCAGATACCTCGGTAGTGGGTATGTTCTTGATTTCTTCTTTACCCATCTTCCTCGATGTGCTACCTTGCTCGATCAGCGGTAT
>CAZLPE010000017.1:0-32499 GCA_964561325.1 uncultured Flavipsychrobacter sp. | reverse complement strand
TACACTTGCACTACAGCGCTGGGAAGCGGCTCTTTTTTCTCATCCAATACCCGTCCACCAATTTCCTGCGCAAATGCGGAACCGGATAGTCCTGTAAAAATAAATAGAAGCAGATTACGTAATGTACGTGTCATATCCTGTATTAATAAATTATTAGCAAATGAGGCGTAAAGGTAAAAAAATCTGTTAAAAAACCACGCTAAGCAAATTTATTTTCCCCTATTATCTTATATAATTTTGAAATCCATGCAATCAAATCTCTCGTTTATAAAATCGTCGCCATATATACAGACGTGTTTCTGTGAGAAAATCTTGGGCTGAAAGCCAAAAAAAGTTAATTTTTTTTTGAAAACCCTTAATATAAACTATTTTCATAACGTTTATTTTGGTTAATTAGCCCCAAAATGCCCTATATTACTATCAGTTAATATCCATCAACCCACAATCTTGTGCAAAAGTGTGGCGCTCATCTTGTAGAGGGCCTCGTGGGTGTAGCCGGCTATGTGCGGCGTTATTATTACGTTATCCTTTTTTGCCAGCTCGTCTACCAGCATCCGCAACTCAGCACTCATGCGTTCCAGCGGCTCTTGCTCTATCACGTCCAGGCAGGCGCCTGCTACCCTCCCCCTTTCTATACCCCTTTTCAGCGCTGCAGTATCTACCACTTGTCCCCGCGATGTATTAATAAGTATAAACCGTTTTTGCATCTGCGCTACAAATTCGTCGTCAAAATATTTTAGCGTGTCGGCCTGTAGCGGCACATGAAAGCTCACAATATCCGCCTGTTCAAATATTGTATCTAGCGTTGCTACTTGCTGCACATAGGCAGGGGCCGCGTCTGTATTATATTTATCGTATACCAGTATGCGCATATCAAAGCCCATCAGCTTTTTTGCAAAAGCCCTACCCGTGTGTCCGTATCCTATTATACCTATTGTTTTTCCCTCCAGCTCTGTGCCGCGGTTCTCTTCCCGGCGCCACATGCCTGCTTGCACTTCGTTGGCGCTCCAGCCTATCCGCCTTATCAGGCCCAGCAGCATACCCAGGGCATGTTCGCCCACAGCATTGCAGTTGCCTTCGGGGCTGCTGTAGCAGCGCACCCCTCTTCTTATTGCGTAAGGCACATCAATCACCTCCATACCGCTACCCATCCTGCCAATCCATTGCAGCAGCGGCGCAGCGTCTATCAGTTCTTTGTCCAGCTGCAACCTTGTCGATGTTATTACGCCCACGCAGTCGGCTATCAGCGCCGGCGCGGTAGCCTGTGTTATACCTTCTGCCCTACGCAGCTGGTAGCCAGCTCCCGCAAGCCCGTCTGTTAGCGCCTTATGCACCGGCGCCGCTATCAGCACATTGCCCAGTTTTTGCTCCATATATATTATAGGTGTTGTTCGCCGGCAGTATTTACTGCCATAGCATACTTTTTATACAGATACACAAATTCCGCAACGCCCAGTTGTTCTGCGCGCTTGTTCATCAGTTCGTCTGCCATTGCCTCGGGCGGTAGCGTGCTCTTCAGCGCGTTGCGTAGTGTTTTGCGGCGTTGGTTGAAAGCCGCCTTCACTATAATAATAAATCTGCGCTTGTCTGATATGCCATGCGGGTTGTGCAGATTGGTAAACCGCAACACGCCGCTCACCACCTTGGGCGGCGGCGTAAAACATTGCTCGCCCACATCAAACAAATAGTCTACCTTAAAGAAAGCCTGCATCAATACACTCAATATACCATACACCTTAGACCCCGGGCCCGATGCCACACGCAGCGCCACCTCTTTCTGAAACATACCTATTATCTCTGTCACCTGCGGCTCCCACTCCAGCGCCTTAAACAATATGGGCGATGAAATATTGTAAGGAAAATTGCCCACAATAGAAAAATCGCCATCAAACGGGGCCGACGCCTGCAATATATCCTGCAATATTATCCTGCCCTTTATTCGAGGATACGTTTTATTCAGGTAGGCTACCTTCTCTTCATCTACCTCTATAGCCTTGTAGTCTACATCGGCCCACTCCAGCAAGTACTTGGTAATAGCGCCTCCGCCGGGCCCTACCTCCAGTAGTTGCAGCCCGGGCTTATGGCCTACGTTAGCCACTATCTTCTTGCACACATTTTCGTCGTGCAAAAAATGCTGCCCCAAACTTTTTTTCAGGTGCAGTTCATTCATTGCGGTTACCTTCTTGCCTTGCGCCATTGCATACATTAGTTTATACCGGCGCCCACATGGGGCAGCGGCAACGGGCGGCAAAGGTAATGGTAAACAGTTTCAATACGAGGGTATTCCGAGCGCTAACTCCGCGCTCAATTTCCCGGTAATTAAAAATTGAATTACATTACCTTCGTCCATTATTTTAAATTTACAGCATGGAATTCAAAATACTACAGAAACCAACCAAAAAGCACCAGATCGTTATTATAGACGATGCTGCAATGCTCAATCAGGTTCCCGATATTTCGGCCGACGAAACAACTTTCGCCACTGCGGCGTTTTCTGCCGACCAATCGCTCGTAACCATCAACAGGTACACCCACTACATATTTATATACCTGCTCAAAGCAAAGAAAACCGACTGGCAAACCAGCGAAGCTATTCGCAAAACCGGCGCCGAGCTTACCGCTGCCTGCAACAAATATAAAATAGACGAAATAACCATTACCAACTGCGCCGCGCACGACTCGGTAGCTATTTTGTGTGCAGAGGGTATGGCATTGGCCAACTATCAATTTCTGAAATACCGTACAGAAGCGGCAAAAATCACCAATACGCTAAAGCGTATCTGTTTTGCAAAAGACACGGCCAGCGCAAAAGAAGTAGCGCAACTAACCGCTACCATAGAGGCCATATATCTGGCGCGCACTATGGTAAACGAGCCGCTCAACTTTATGTCGGCCGAGCAGCTTGCCCACGAAATAGCCGACATGGGCAAGGAAGCGGGCTTTAAGGTAACCATACTGAACAAAGCCAAAATAGAAAAAGAAAAAATGGGCGGCCTGCTGGCCGTAAACCGCGGCAGTATTCAGCCGCCCACGTTTACGGTAATGGAGTACGAACCCAAAAAAGCTATAAACAAGCAACCTATAGTACTGGTGGGCAAGGGCGTGGTGTATGATACCGGCGGTCTGTCGCTAAAACCTACGCCCAACTCTATGGATAGGATGAAAAGCGACATGAGCGGTGCGGCCCTGGTAGCAGGCGCCATGTATGCTATTGCCAAAATGCAGTTGCCGCTGCATGTGGTAGCGCTTACGCCCGCTACCGACAACCGCCCCGGCGAAGAAGCCTACACCCCCGGCGATATAATAACCATGATGAGCGGCGCTACAGTAGAAGTGCTGAACACCGATGCCGAAGGCCGCATGATACTGGCCGACGCGCTACACTATGCCAAACGCTACAAACCCGAACTGGTGATAGACTTCGCTACCCTTACAGGCGCAGCATCGGTTGCCGTGGGCGAATATGGTATTGTTTGCATGGGCACTGCCGAACAAGCTACTAAGCAAGCCTTCACAGAAAGTGGCCTCCGCCAGTATGAGCGCCTTGTAGAATACCCGCTGTGGGATGAGTATGGCGAACTGATAAAATCGGAGATTGCCGACCTTAAAAATGTGGGCGGTCCATCGGGCGGCGCCATAACTGCCGGCAAATTCTTACAGCATTTCACCGACTATCCGTGGATGCACTTCGATATAGCGGGCGTTTCGTTTGCTACTTCTAAAAAAGGATACACCCCTACAGGCGGCACAGGCTACGGCATGCGTATGCTCATAGATTTTCTGTCCAACTATGGTAAAGCTTAACCACAACAAACAATTATGCAACCACATAACGAAAAACCAATAATAGGCATAACCACCGGAGACATAAACGGCATAGGAACAGAGGTAATCATAAAAACCTTTTCCGACAACCGTATGCTCGACCTGTGTACCCCGGTGATTTTTGCATCAAACAAAGTTATCAATTACTACAGACGCATTGTTACAGAGCATACGTTCAACTTCAGCAGCACCAAAGATCTTACCAAGCTTAACCCAAAGCAGGTAAATATTTTCAACTGCTGGGATGAAGAAGTGCCTATACAACCGGGCGTGCTCACCGATGCCGGCGGTAAATATGCTATTCGCTCGCTGATGGTAGCTACCCAGTGCCTAAAAGACGGCGAACTGGACGCCATAGTTACGGCGCCCATACATAAAAGCAACACCAATACTCCCGACTTTCCATACACTGGACATACTCCGTTTTTTAAAGATAAATTCGGAGCTAAAGATGTACTGATGTTGCTGTACAGCCCACAACTGCGCGTGGCGCTTGCTACCGAGCATATGCCTATATCAAAGGTGGCGTCGGCTATTACTAAAGAGCTGCTTGTGTCTAAAATAGGCTTACTGCGCGAGTCGCTTATTAAAGATTTTGGTACAGACAAACCGCGCATAGCGGTGCTGGGCCTTAACCCTCATGCCGGCGACGACGGACAGATAGGATCGGAAGAGCAAACGATAATACGCCCGGTGATAGAACAACTAAAGCAGACCGGCAACCTGATATTCGGGCCGTATAGCGCCGATGCGTTTTTTGCGCGCGGCAGCTATACCCAGTTCGATGCGGTGCTGGCTATGTATCACGATCAGGGGCTGGTGGCATTCAAAACCCTGGAGCAAGGCGAAGGCATCAACTACACAGCCGGCCTACCCATTATCCGCACCTCGCCCGACCATGGCACAGCTTTCGATATAGCCGGCAAAAACATCGCCGACCCTACATCGCTTCGCGAGGCTGTATTCCAGAGCATTAGCCTGCTCAACCAGCGCCGCAACTATGCATCGGCCACTGCATCGCCGCTACGTAGAGGCAGAATAGAAAAGGAAAAAGAAAAACCCGAAGAAACAATCGCGTAAATCTAAATACGCATACATACTTATAGCGCGCTGCAAGGCGCGCTTATTTTTTGCCCAATGACAAGCATAAAAAAAGCCACCCAAAGGATGGCTCTGAAAAGAATAACACTCTAAAAAAATAACTATTAAAAAGGAAGTTTTCAAAATACACTATCTACCCTAAAACCTCTACAACCATATATAGACTATAACCTAAAACCTAACTACTCACATCTATCTACAATCCACTAACGTCTATCTACTAAAACCTACCTACTCACGACTATCTACTATATACTAACGACTATCTACCGAAGACTAAAACCTACCGACTCACGACTTTCTACTTTCTACTAACGACTTTCTACTAAAACCTACCTACTAACGACTATCTACTAAAGACTATCTACTAAAAACTCGCGACTTTCTACTTTCTACTAACGACTTTCTACTAAAAACTATCTACCACCCACCCACTTACAATCGAAGTGAACGGTATCAATGTCTACGTGGTATACCAGTTTCAGCGTATCGTGATACAATTTACCAGTTCCGCGATATACAGTACTGTTGTTATTACCGCTAAAGGTAAACGAATCGGTAGCCTGCATAGTGCATGTAGCGCTATCGTCCCAGTTGTTCAAAAAGTGTTTCATTTGCATTTCCAGCGGCTTGGCGGGGATAGCATAAAAATACAGCGGATATTGATAGATACCTGCTCTCAGCCCTGCGGTGCAGCTATCTGCGCCATTCCATGTATATATAAACTTGTGCCTGCTCAGCGTGTCGCACCTCGAACCCTCATAACCCGGCAAGCAAGTGCAATTACCATCGTAGCACGATCCCAGATTCTTACAAGCAACATCTACACATTTGTCTTTGTGGCATGACGTATACACCAGAGCAGACAAAACACTCATAATCAAAAATGCAGCAAGCAATACGTAGCGTATCGGTTTCATATTCTTAGTTTAGAACGGCTAAAATACCAAATGTTTGTTCAAAGATAGCTTTAGTAACGATAATTTTTCTTACCGGCCATATATTCTTTCTACAAATAAAACAAGAATATCCGTTTTTGCTCAGATTTGACACTGAAAATTACGCAACCAATTATGGATCAATGCTTGTGTGCACAACAACCCTCGGTATATACCCGGTTGGCCCTTACACATAAAAAATGCCTCGAACAGTCGAGGCATGATAGTTTACAAGGTGACAGGAAAATATCTTTAAAAAGCGAAAATAAATTTAACACTCAAAAAAAGCATGTTTCAGACTACAAAAGTAATGATTCCGCTTCACCAAATTTCAATTTACCAGAAAAAAATTGTTATTTATTCGTGATTAATGATAGTTGGCAAAACAACAACATACTGTATCTTCGCGCTTTGCGTTATAACACTCAAATACAGGGCAATCAATAGTACCATATTCATGCGCAGCGGCTTTTTATCTTTATTATGTCTCCTGTTATTTGCAGCGCCGAGCAGTGCGCAACGCACTGCGCTAAATATGCCCGACCACGACGACAAGCCCTACTACTTTGGCATCACCTTCGGCGTCAACTATTCTGTATATCAAATCAAGTACACACAATCATTTGCTAATACAGACACGTTCAAAAAAATTCAACCGCACTGGCAACCCGGCTTTAACCTCGGCCTGATAGGCAACCTCAAACTGAGTAAATTTATCGACCTGCGATTTGTGCCCTCACTCGCCTTTTGCGAAAAAAACCTTGAATTTCAGTACGGATACCCTAACGACAGTACATCCAGCAGGGGTATAGAGTCTATTTATATGCACCTGCCGCTACAACTCAAATTCAAAAGCGACCGTATAAGTAACTTCCGTTTTTACGGCTTGCTGGGCGTAAAACTCGATTACGACCTTGCAGCTAATGCACGCTCGCATCGCCCCGATGAATTTATTAAAATAAGTCCTGTAGACTATGGCGGCGAGCTGGGTGTAGGATTCGAATTTTACTACCCCAACTTCATCTTTTCTCCCGAAATAAAAATAAGTCAGGGCCTAAATAACCAGCTCTACCCCGATCGTGGGCTGCAACTCACTAACGCTATAGACAATCTGCGCACGCGCATGATTGTTATTTCCATACACCTGGAAGGATAACTGCTGCTTTCTATACCCTCTATCCGTCGGTTGATGCAATCTATAGCGCCAACGCGCCCATCAATTAAAATCTTACCTTTACCGCCGTTAAAAATGCTAACTAAACATACTCATGAAAGAGGCATACATAGTAGACGGAATCAGAACGCCTATCGGTAACATAAGAGGTGCATTATCGGCAGTAAGAGCCGACGATATGGCCGCGCTGGTATTGCAGCGCTTGGCCGAACGCAACCCCAACATTGACCCCAATGATATAGACGACGTGATCATGGGCTGCGCCAATCAGGCTGGCGACGACAACCGTAACGTAGCGCGCATGGCGCTGTTGCTGGCTGGCCTGCCTATTTCTGTGCCCGGCGAAACGGTGAACCGCCTTTGCGCTTCAGGCATGTCGGCTGTCATCAATGCAGCCCGCGCCATCAAAGCAGGCGATGGCGATGTGTTTATGGCGGGCGGCGTAGAGAATATGACCCGCGGACCATGGGTAATATCTAAAACCACTCAGGCTTACGGACAAGACGCAAAAATGTATGACTCCAGTTTCGGATGGCGTTTTATAAACCCTAAAATGCACGAAATGTATGGCACAGACGCTATGGGCGAAACCGCCGAAAATCTGGCCGATCAATACAACATCAGCCGCGCAGACCAAGACTTGTTTGCTTACAATTCACAAATGAAAGCCGCTGCCGCGCAACTATCTGGCCGCCTTGCAGAAGAAATAACCCCCATCATTATTCCGCAAAAAAAGGGCGACCCAATCGTTATCGACAAAGATGAATTTATAAAGGGTAATACCACCGTAGAAAAACTCGGACAGCTAAAACCATCCTTCCGCAAAACGGGTACAGTAACAGCGGGTAACGCGTCGGGACTCAACGACGGCGCAGCTGCTTTATTGATACTGTCTGGCGACGCCGTAACAAAATACGGAGCTACACCTAAAGCCCGCATTGTCAGTTCGGCAGTGGTAGGCGTTGAACCACGCATTATGGGTATAGGACCCGTAGGCGCTACAAAAAAGGCGCTTGCAAAAGCTGGTCTCAGCCTCAACGATATTGATATCATTGAGCTCAACGAAGCATTTGCTGCGCAAGGCTTAGCCGTAACACGCGAACTGGGTCTTGCCGACAACGACCCGCGCATCAACCCAAATGGCGGCGCGATAGCGTTAGGGCACCCACTGGGTATGTCTGGCGCGCGCATCATCTATTCAGCAGCCTTAGAACTGCAAAAGACCGGTAAACGCTACGCGCTGGCCACTATGTGCATAGGTCTTGGTCAGGGATATGCGGTAGTGTTAGAACGCGTATAAAAACAACTTACCATAGCTTATAATTCAAAAACCGGTTACGGCGCTTGCTGCAACCGGTTTTTTCTTGTTCTGTCAATAGCGCTTGCCATTGCACCAAACAACAATATTACCTTTATAGACCAAAACAGGGATAAGCATGCTGATAAACAACTATGATGCCGTGGGCGCCATTAGAATAACCGAAGCCGATGGCAAAATAATAAAACAAATCATCAGGTACACAGCCAAAGAACCCGATTATGCTTTGGCTTATGCACCTGCTTCGTTAAGAGTATATAATCGCAAATACACATTCCATTTCCCGCTCAGGTGCGCCTTCGAGCAAACGGTGAAAAACACCTTTATCATAACCTACGAACTGCTGAATATATATGCCGAGGGCGACACCGCAGCAGAGGCGGAAAGAAACTTCAGCTACAAATTTCAACAGTTGTACGATGCTACCCGCACGGCTACCGATGCAGAAGAACTATTCCGCAAAACAATAATTGATGCCCTGATAAAAAACATTGCGCAATGGTAACCTCCCAAGCATATCATTAACCCTGTGTCAATTGCCTCCCTAAGCCCAAATTTTAAAATCAAGGAATTTTGACGTACTTTTCCCAACCCGATGGTTATCCGCATCCTACTTCTTTCTTTTTGTCTTTGCTTTTTTAGCGCTGCTCCGGCGCAGTCGCCAAAAAAAGCTACGCGACTATATGGCGTTGCACAACGCATGAAGGCAAAAAAGAAACCGGAGAAAGCTTTTAAAAAGCTGGAGAAGTCTATTAAAAAAGATCGCAAATGGCCCGATGCATACAGCCAGCTGGGCGAATGGTATTTCGACCAACATCGCTTTGCAGATGCCGCACAAGTATTTCGTAATGCATCGTCTCGAGTGCCTAACGGGCAGCGAAGATTTGCAAAACCGCTTGCCAAGTGCCTACTGTATGCCGGCAAACCCGATGACGCGCTATACCTCATAAATACCTACAATACAGTTGCAGATAGCGCCGAATGGAATCAGATGCGCCGTCAGGCCGAGTTCATCAGGCAATCGCTAATCATGCAGTCTACGCCGCCGCCCACTTCGCTTGGCATCCGTATCAACACGCCCGATCCCGAGCTTTTTCCGTGTATGGCGGTTGATACTACAACCTTCTTTTTTACCCGTCGGCTCAACAATATGGACGACGAACTGTATCGCGCCGATTTCGACTCATGCGGCGGTTGGCTGTCTGCCGTAAACATGGGCTACATACCCAACTCACCCGATGCCGAATTAGCCGAATTTATCTCAGCCGACGGTCACTATATGTTTTTTACCCGTTGCGACAAGCGAAGCGAAGATGGCTTTGCCGAAGGCGGCTGCGACCTCTACATGGCTTACAGGGTGGCTAACGACAGCGAATGGTCTATTGCACAGCCCTTCGGCTCTACTATCAATACCCCCGCATACGAGGGTATGCCTTCGTTGTCGCAAGACAACAGAGAACTGTACTTTGTGAGCGACCGCGAAGGTGGAATGGGCGGCTATGATATATGGATATCTAAGTTTGAAGACGGCCTGTGGCAGGCGCCGCAAAATGCCGGCCCGGCCATTAACACGCCTGGAAATGAAACGGCACCATATATAGACGTAGACAATAAAACCTTCTTCTTTACCAGCGACTATTGGCCGGGCATGGGCGGTACCGACCTGTTTATAAACAGAAAAATGAACGACACCCTTTGGGGCCGGTCTGTGAATCTGGGCTACCCTATCAACACCGCCCACAACGAAAAGACAGCCTGCGTAACCCTGGATGGTCGGAAATTGTACTTTGCCAGCGACCGCGGCGGCCCTGCAGGCAACTACGATATTTACCAAACGCCGCTACCCTCACAAATGCAGCCAGCGCCGGTAAGCTACCTGAAAGGTTATGTTTTTGACAGCCTTACCGAGGCGCGACTGAACTATGCAGTAATAGAGATAAGCAATGTTGCCACCGGCGAGGTATTATATAAATTTCATAGTAACAGGGGCGACGGTAGTTACCTTATAGCGCTGCACCTAAACCACACCTACGCCATAAAAACCCAGCGTATGGAGTACCGCACAGTATGCGATACCGTATTATTCGACAGCAGTTACCTATACAAACCGCTCATTCATAACATTTGCATGGTGCCCAGCAACTACCGCTACATACGCGCCATAAACGACAGTCTGATTGCTACGCTGCATTTTGAGGTAAACCATGTAGAA
The DNA here is from genome assembly GCA_964561325.1 of uncultured Flavipsychrobacter sp. Taxonomy (GTDB): domain Bacteria; phylum Bacteroidota; class Bacteroidia; order Chitinophagales; family Chitinophagaceae; genus Nemorincola. The sequence continues at coordinate 21,931 of CAZLPE010000017.1, read as the reverse complement.
CTTGCAGACTCTGATAAAGTGATGCTGCGCAAAGCGCTTGCGCCATGGCTGGAAGAACCCAATATAACGCTACTGGTAAACGCCTACACCGACAATACCGGCACGCCCATGATAAACGAAGAATTATCGCAAAAGCGGGCATCTATGGTTGCAAACGCACTGATAAAACTTGGCGTTAGCGTATCAAACATAGAAGCTCATGGCTGGGGCGAGGCTAAAATGATTGCCAGCAACGACACAGAGGAAGGGCAAAGAATAAATCGCAGGGTAGAGATTATAGTAAGAAGGGCAGAACTAATTATCAGGTAGTTGTTCCTTCACAACCAGTTTGCGCATGTTGCATCCTTATTGCGCCAAACAAATGCCATTCTTCATTCGCAATATTATCGGCTAATGGCCTGCTGTGTTACAGCGCATCCACAGTGTATACTTTTTCTACACTAACAGCTAATAAAGTACATTTTCATGCCGCCCTTATTCTTAGCATGTATCTCACCGCGGTATATGCAGGCAAACTTGTCTTTCACCAGCTCATAGGTAGTTTGAGATATGTTTATTTTGCCCGGTTCGCTGCTTTGTTCCATGCGTGCAGCGGTATTCACGGTATCGCCCCATATATCGTAGGCAAACTTCCGCACACCCACTATACCAGCCACTACGCTGCCCGTATGTACGCCTATCCTTATTTCAAAAGTTCCGTCGCCAAGGGACTTTTTACGCTCTATCATAAAATGCAATATTTCTATTGCAGCGTTCACCATATTTCTGGCGTGGTCTTGCACCCCCAGCGGCAGACCTGCCACGGCAAGGTAGGCGTCGCCCACTGTTTTTATCTTCTCTATACCATACTTGGCCATAATGCCATCAAAAGCCTTAAAGCAAGTATCCAGCTCGTTTACCAACTCCTGTGGCGACATACGCTCGCCGGCTTTTGTAAAGCCTACAAAGTCGGTGAAGATTACAGTAACATCGTCAAAGTACTTTGCAGCTGCGCTACCCTTCTCTTTAAGTTCCTCCGCCACTTCAGCCGGCAATATATTCAGCAGCAGCGCTTCCGATCGCTGTTTCTCCTTGGCTATGGCCAGATGATCTCTACGCTTTTGGCGGTAGGCGTATGCAGCCGTAATAGCTACTATCAGCATCAATACCGCTACGATAGACACCGCATAAATCATTTTACGTTCCTGCTTTAGCCTCTCTGCTGCTATTGCTTCCTTTTTCTCCTGCTCAGTTCTTGCACGTGCCAATTCGGCCTCTGCTCTTGCCTGTTTCTGAGCGCTCTCTATTTCTACTTGTTTAAGGTTCAGTTCGTATTCAAACTTCACCGCCTGACGTTCAATTTCTGTTTTAGCCTCGCTCTGTTTGCGCTCGTATTCATTTTTAAGCGCTTGTTGCTGCACTTTCTTTTGCCATGCCAGGTCCTTTTGTTCGCCTTCTTCCTTCAGTTTCTCTTGTTTTTTGCCATATACATATTGCATATCGCTTTTCACCACCTCGGTGCTTTTTTCCTGATTATATATTCCTTCCAGATACTTACTGTGCTGTTTATAGCTTTCTTTTGCGCCTTCAGCATCGCCCTGTAGCGTTTGTATAGCGGCCAGCTGACTGTAAGACGCCTGAAGCAAATCAAGATCGCCAAGCTCTTTCTGAATGAATATGGCGCGATTCAGGTAAGTCTCGGCCCTGTTGAGCAATTGCATTTTAGATATTCTGGAGAGCGAGTCGGGCAAACGTATTTTACCGGAATCTTCCGCCATCTTCTGAAAATTCTTTCCTAAAGCAAACAACGCCGCCGAGGCTGTCGACCGATCGTAGGCGTCTTCTGCAGCCTTCAGGCATCGCCAAAAATACTCTACTGCCATACCCGGGTCGCGCTTTAGCGCATAACAACTTCCTGTAACCTTGCATGCAGCCGCAACACCCCTTCTAAAACCCAGCCTCGATGCAAGATCCATACCCTGCTGCGCATATTTTATACCCTCATCTGGTTTTGTATAGTTATATTTCGAACCCAGATCATTCAGTATCCTAACTTTATTAGTATCGTCTTTTGCCTTAGGCAGCTCTCGCAACAACGAATCTATATAGGCTTGCCCCTGCTTTTGCGCAACGGCAGAACCGCTTGCAAAAAGCGCGAAACTTATCAAGATTATCGTATATTTTGTACGAAAAATAAAATCAGGCAACATATTGTTTTTCATTTTTTACTGTTCACGCAAAATACTACTTGTTTATTTAGTACCAAATAGAAGTCCGTTTTAGCATTTTTCACTACGCTTTCTATGAATGTTCAAAACACTACGACTATCGAAAAAACAATCTTCCATATCCGCCAAAGTGTTTGATTACAAACGCAAAAAACGCACAGTATTTTTTTAGCGCCACTAACATACGAAATACATTTTAAAGCAGTATAATTTTTATCGATTGTCAGTTTCGGTCTTACACTCTTAAAGCAATTGCTGGTTATTAAGCAACTATTCAAAATGTTTAATCTTAATACCTTAAAACAACGTTTTAAACCATTCACCAAGCCCGGAATTATCAAATAATACCGACTTCAGACGACCATGAAAGATTTTTTTAAACAAACGATTGATAACGCTGCATGTATTTTTGAAGCGGCATCAAAAAAAATTGCGTAATTATGTTTATATCATTACTTTTAGCCCTGTACTATTACTACATACTATGCAATTCGAAAATGCAAAGAAATTCATTGTAGACAAGTTGAAATTAGAACTTCCCGAACATCTGTCTTACCACAGCGTTGGTCATATAAAGGATGTTTATAACTCAGCCGAACGAATAGCGAAGGAGGAAGGGATAACAGGCGAAGAAATGACGCTCTTGCTCACAGCCGTTCTTTTTCACGATTCAGGCTTTTTAGTGCAACAAAAAGACCACGAGAGTATATCCTGCGAGATAGCCAGAGAGTTCCTTCCGGGCTTCGACTACTCCGAAGGAGAAATACAGCAAATATGCGGTATGATAATGGCTACTAAAGTGCCGCAAAAACCGCACACCCATCTCGAAGAAATAATTTGTGATGCAGACCTCGACTACTTAGGCCGCGACGACTTCTTTACTATAGGCAATCGCTTATTTAGTGAATTGCGCGTATATGGCATGATTCAAAGCGAACTGGAATGGAACCAACTACAGGTGCGCTTTTTAGAAAGCCATCATTATTTTACAAAAACGGCTATGAGGCTGCGCAACGATAGCAAAAATGCGCACCTGCAGTCTATAAAATCGCTAATCAGTTAATACGCCAATGAAATCTGCGCTGCATCTACCCGACTATGTACAAGATATATTGTACACAGGGTCGGGCATTCTTTTCAGTGGTTTTGCTTTGAAAGGTTTTCTTGTGCCCAATAACTTCCTGGATGGCGGTATCACCGGCATATCATTGCTTTTCCATGAGCTGTACCATATCAATCTGGCATTGCTCATTATTCTACTGAATATACCGCTTATAATTGCGGCCAGCTTTAATATCAACAAAAAGTTTGCTATCAAAATGATGGCCAGCATCACCGGTCTTGCGGTTTGCCTCACATTTGTACACTATCCTACCATTACAGAAGACAAACTACTGGTATCTATATTTGGCGGCTTCTTTATGGGGTTGGGTATAGGCTTGGCTATGCGTGGGGGTTGCGCGCTCGATGGTATAGAAGTGCTGGCGCTGTACACGCTCAAACGCAGCAGTTTCACAATAAGCGAGATAATCCTTGGTCTAAATGTTATCATATTCCTGATTGCCGCCTTAAAACTTGGCTTAGAAACTTCGCTGTACTCTATGCTCACCTACTTTACAGCCAGTCGTACGCTCAGTTATGTTATAGAAGGTCTTGAGGAATATACGGGCGTTACTATTATATCTGGCCAGAGCGAGCTTATTAAAGAGCAACTGGTGATGCACTTAGGGCGCGGAATAACCATATACAAGGGCGAACGAGGTTTCTTAAAAAACAGTTTCGAAAAAAGTGAGGATACCGATATCGTGTTTACCATTGTAACCCGGCTCGAAGTACGCCGACTGAAAAACACCGTGTATTCTATCGATCCGAAAGCATTTGTATATACCAACACTATTAAAGAAGCTACCGGTGGCGTATTGAAACACCACAAAGGGCACTAATCATTTGCCAGCATATTATTGCTAACCAACCTTTTTACTACAAATTTATTGCAGCATTACCTAACCGTAAGGTAATCATCTATTTGCGCCTACCCGCCAAAGCAATCGGCATGTGTAGATTGCATGCAACATAATACCCACATCTACCCTTCATAGCTATGAAGGTTTATACATTATTTGTAGCATTATATCAATGTTATGACCATTATATTTTACTATTCCGGCCTACACTACTATCTTTAAGGTTCAAATCAGATATAATATGCAACGCGACACTGCAATATTTGCCCTCATAAACGAAGAACTGGAACGCCAGCGGCATGGATTGGAATTAATAGCTTCTGAAAACTTTACCAGTATGCAGGTAATGGAAGCAATGGGAAGCGTAATGACTAATAAATACGCAGAAGGATACCCCGGTAAGAGGTATTACGGCGGATGCGAAGTGGTAGACAAAAGCGAACAACTGGCAATAGACCGCGCAAAAGCTATCTTTGGCGTAGAGTATGCTAATGTACAGCCGCATAGCGGCGCTCAGGCTAATGCTGCAGTAATGCTGGCTATTCTGAAACCGGGCGATACTATTCTGGGTCTTGATTTGAGCATGGGCGGACACCTTACGCATGGTTCGCCGGTAAACTTCTCTGGCAAACTGTATAATGCTGTGCATTATGGCGTAATTAAAGAAACAGGCCGAATTGATTACGATATGATGGAAAGCCAGGCGCTGGAACACAAGCCGAGGCTGATTATTTGCGGAGCTTCGGCATACAGCCGTGATTGGGATTACCCTCGTATTCGCTCAATAGCTGATAAAGTAGGCGCAATGGTTCTTGCCGACATAAGCCATCCTGCCGGCTTGATTGCTAAGGGTCTATTAAGCAGCCCTTTCGACTATTGCCATATTGTTACCACCACTACACATAAAACATTGCGCGGCCCACGCGGCGGCTTAATACTGGTAAAAACAGATTTTGAAAACCCAATGGGCTTAAAAGGCCCCAAGGGTGAAATCAGGATGATAAGCCAACTAATAGATCTTGCTGTTTTCCCGGGCACGCAGGGCGGCCCGCTCGAGCATGTTATTGCTGCAAAAGCAGTAGCCTTTCACGAAATACTATCCGACGACTTTCTTGTATACGCCAAGCAGGTAATTGCAAACTCTAAAGCGCTCGAAAACGGCTTCCTTAGCAAAGGTTACGATATCGTTTCGGGCGGATCAGATAATCACTTGCTACTTATAGACCTTAGGAACAAGAATATAAGCGGTAAAAAAGCAGAGAACACATTGGTGCGTGCAGATATCACTATAAATAAAAACATGGTGCCATTCGACGATAAATCACCATTCATAACTTCGGGCATTCGTGTAGGCGTACCGGCTGTAACCACACGCGGCCTGAAAGAAAATCACATGCAGCACATTGTAGACTGGCTTGATCGAGCGCTCATGTCGCCAGACGACGAAACCGTTATCAACACTATTAAAGGTGAAGTAAACGAATTCATGAAAGGATTCCCGATGTACGCAGGTTTATAAAAAATAATTAATAGTGAGACTCCCGGCCGCAGAACCGGGAGTTTCTTTATTATATGCCTATCCGCTTGCCAACAATCCGGATGCCGCCATAATATTCTAACTTCAAGGTTTCACTTGTTTCCTTACCTTTGCAGGCATCAAATATATTATAATGAGCAAAGGACCAATATCTCAGTTTATACAACACCACTACCGCCATTTTAATGCCGCTGCATTGGTAGATGCCGCAAAAGGCTACGAAACGCACCTCTTAGAAGGCGGTAAAATGCTGGTATCTCTAGCAGGAGCTATGAGTACAGCCGAATTAGGCATTTCATTTGCAGAAATGATTCGCGCTGGCAAAGTTGATATTATCAGCTGCACCGGTGCAAACCTTGAAGAAGATATCATGAACCTGGTAGCGCACACCCACTACAAACGTGTGCCCAACTATCGCGACCTAACGCCTACCGAAGAATTCGAACTGCTGGAGCAAGGCTACAACCGCGTTACAGATACCTGCATTCCCGAAGAAGAAGCTTTTAGAAGAATACAGCGCCACATATACAAAATATGGAAAGACGCTCAAGAAAAAGGCGAACGCTACTTCCCGCACGAGTATATGTATAAACTACTGCTGAGCGAGGTAATGAAAGATGATTATGAAATAGACCCTAAACACAGCTGGATGATAGCTGCAGCCGAACGCAATATACCAATTATAGTACCGGGTTGGGAAGATAGCACTATGGGCAACATTTTCGCCTCTTATTGCATAAAAGGCGAGTTGGTTCCATCTACTATGAAAAGCGGCATCGAATATATGATGTGGCTTACCGATTGGTATCGCGCAAACTCAGCCGGTAAAGGCGTTGGTTTCTTCCAGATAGGCGGCGGTATTGCCGGAGATTTCCCAATTTGCGTAGTGCCTATGATGTATCAGGATCTGGAGTGGCACGACGTGCCTTTCTGGAGCTATTTCTGTCAAATCAGCGACAGCACTACCTCTTATGGCTCCTACAGCGGCGCTGTACCAAATGAGAAAATCACCTGGGGTAAACTCGATATACATACACCAAAGTTTATTGTAGAAAGCGATGCTACAATCGTAGCGCCATTAATATTTGCCTACATTCTGGGCTGGTAATAAATAATCATTTACCTACAAAAAACGGGCGACATATTAAACTATGTCGCCCGTTTGTATTATGTAAAAAGTGATGATGCAGCTAATGATTTACCATAAAAAAAGCACGCCCTAAAATACCGTTACTTGAAAAAATAGTCAGAAAATACTCGCCAAAAGCATAATCTGTAGTATTAAGTTCCACATTAGTTGCAGAAGTGAGTCGGACTGTTTCTTCATGAAACATTGCTCCGGTAGGGTCGCATACGCGCAATGTAAGATCGCCAGTTACCGGTTCAGACAAAATAATATTCAGAATTTTATCCGATGGGTTGGGAAACAACTTTATCGTATACCCTCCCTTTCCTGTAATAGGCGTATCAGAAACCGCAATTGAATCGCACGAACTAACTTTACGACAGTAGTTTCTACGCGACCAGTCCATATACACGTCGCTCCATTCAGCCCATGCATTCCTATCCAGCAATGCCAAGCAATATGCAGACGAAATAGCTGTCTTTACTTGTATTTCCCGAGGACTCAAATTCTCAGGTAAATTGGCGATGTTGTACTCTTGGTAAAGCGATTGTTCGTAACAAGCGCCTTTATCCCGACCTAATTTACGTACCATTTCAAATGCTGCTTTACCAGTAGTATAATGAGCTACATGGTCATTTGGATTGATATGCGAATTGATTTCAGGAAAATGAAAGTAGGTCTTTTCAGGTTTAAATCCTTTGGATTCAGCTTCTACAATGCCGTAAATTGTATTGACAAAATCATTCCAATCCAAGTATGCAGTTGAAGAATCTACAGTATGTACCGGATCGTATGGATATGTAGGAAAATAAGAATACTCGCCGCATTTAATGCGCATAAAGTAACTCTTGGTATTCTTAAAGACATACGTAGCTATGGGATGACCATTGATACTTGCTTTTGTATATGCCGCATATGGTATACCCGGGCCTACAGACCCATACCTGCATCCTGCTAAATGCACAGAATTGCGAGCGCCTGCCTCTCGTACACTCCAGTAAGGTATATGATCAAATCTGCCAAATGAGGGGTCTTTACAATTACAGGTCTTCTTGTCATCATCATCATGCACATTGCCAGCGGTTGTGTAGATAAAGACAACCTTCCGATTATTGCTATCAGGAGTTTTTGTTTCAAACCTATTGATGTCTTTATAAACATCAGACCCCATAAAAAGCTGCCAGTCGTCTTGGTGAGCAATAATATAAAAAGCAACGCCGTCGCGGTAAAACACAGGCGCTAACTGAGCGCTACTACGCACCACTACAAGACTAAATATAAATGATAAAGCAACTAACCAACGTGTCACAAAACACCAATTAAATCAAAAAGAAACGGATACTTACGTAATTAAAACGCAAATATCCGGTTAATTATTTTACTGCAAAAATTCATTTACCCTTTCAATCGTTCCACTATAGCAATGTATTCATTCATTGCTTCCTCAGAACTCATACCTGCACGCTTCTTCCAGGCGTTATACTTTGCTTTACCAATAAAATCAAACGGATTTCCGGTGAATTCATCTGAGCAGTTTCCAAAAGTTGCCTGCTTGTAAAGACTATAAAGACCAAGTAATGTATCGTTGTCAGGCCTTGTAGTAAGTGATTGACTTTCTGCAACAGCTAAGTCAAAGGTTTCTTTTAAAGACATAAAAATAGATTAAACTTAAACTGCCAATTCTTTTACCATCGGAATCTGTTCGCCATACTGACTACTATTAAGTTCAGGGTTTGCACGCTCTGCTTCTTCAATCGGGGCAAACGAAGATAACGGCTCACCTCGGCGTTTACGTACAGCAGTAGTATGTTCAAAATGTGCAGAAACCTTACCGTCGCGCGTTACAACTGTCCAACCGTCATTCAAAGTTTCCACCTCTCTTGTACCGAGATTAATCATCGGCTCTATTGCCAGTACCATTCCTTCTTTTAGCTTTTTGCCGTCTCCACGTCGCCCAAAATTCGGCACCTGTGGATCTTCGTGTAGCGACCTGCCAACACCATGACCAACCAACTCTCTTACCACTCCGTAGCCATGCTCACCATGAGTAAACTGTTCTACAGCATAACTAATGTCGCCTACCCTATTGTTCTCACAAGCTTGAGCAACGCCGCGGTATACTGACTCTTTTGTAATTTTCAACAACTGCAATACTTCAGGAGCTACGTTGCCAATGGCAAAAGTATATGCAGAGTCTCCGTGAAAACCATTCTTATAAAAACCGCAATCAACAGAAATTACATCGCCATCCTTAAGAACGTAGTCGCTGGGAAAACCATGCACTACAACATTGTTTACAGAAATGCAAAGTGTTGCAGGGAAACCATGATAACCTTTAAAGGAAGGAATACCACCGTTATCACGAATGAAAGTCTCCGCCATAGTGTCGATAGACTTAGTTGTGATACCGGGCTTTAAAAGTTTTGCCACCTCGGTTAAGGTGGCAGAAACCATTAATGCACTTTTACGAATTAACTCAATCTCTTCTTTTGTTCTAATATAGATCATTAGCAAAATTAATATTGAAAGAAAATCAGCAGGCTAACTAAGCTGATAATGTTTTAGGAGCTGGGGTAGTAGCTGCAGTAGTACGACCTGTGATGCGTCCGGTTTTCATCAAACCATCATAGTGATTCATCAGAAGGTATGATTCAACCTGTTGCAATGTATCAAGGATTACGCCTACGCCAATCAACATAGATGTTCCGCCAAAGAATGATGCAAAGCCGCTTGTTACGCCAAGCAATTGTGCAAGACCAGGAAGAATACCCGCAGCTGCAAGGAAACAAGCTCCAGGCAACGTGATGCGATCCATGATAGTAGCTATATAGTTAGCAGTATCTTCGCCTGGTTTAACACCTGGAATGAAACTATTGTTACGTTTCAGGTTGTCTGCCATTTCTGTTGGGTTGAAAATCAACGCTGTGTAGAAGTACGTGAATGCGATAACCATTATTGCATAAAGAACATTGTACAGCAAAGAACCGCTATTAGTCAGCATTCTGATAAAACCGGCAGCGTTGTCGCTTGTGCTGAAGCCAGTAAATATTGTAGGGATAAACATCATTGCTTGTGCAAAGATGATTGGCATAACGCCTGCAGAGTTAACTTTCAACGGAATGAAGTCACGCGATCCGCTAACCTCTTTAGCAGCATTAGTACTACCAATAATGCGACGTGCATAATTAAGCGGTATTTTACGAACGCCTTGAGTAAGAAGAATCAAGCCGATGATAACAGCAATGAACACAGCAATTTCTATCAAAAAGATCAACAAACCGCCGCCGCCATCACCGCCTCTTTTGGTGAAATCCTGAAAAATAGAACTGGGGAAACGTGCAAGAATACCAACCATGATGATCAATGAAGTACCATTACCTATACCGCGATCAGTGATTTTCTCACCAAGCCACATTACAAATAGAGTACCAGCTGTCAAAACAATGATTGTTGAAATCCAGAACATGAAAGGACTAAAATCAGGAGCCAATGAAGCGCTATACTGTGGCGATCTAAGGTAAGCTACATATGCGCTTGCCTGGAAAGCTGTTACAATAACAGTAAGGTACCTTGTGTACTGATTAATTTTTCTACGTCCGCTATCTTCCTTCTGCAACTTAGCTACCTGTGGTATTACAATTCCTGCAAGCTGCATGAAAATTGATGCAGAAATGTAGGGCATCACGCCCAGTGCAAATATAGACGCACGACTAAAAGCGCCGCCGGCAAACATATTCAGGATACCAAGTATTCCGCCCGGTCCATTTGTATCGCCGAGTCTTGATGGGTTGATACCGGGGAGTGCTATATAACAACCTACACGATACACCAACACCAATAGAATGGTGTAAAGTATGCGTTTACGAAGCTCTTCAATGCCCCAAATATCTTTTAGTTTGTCAATAAATTTCTTCACAGGAACTGTTGTTAATCAAAAATGAAATGCGAATAAACGATAAAAGACGCATTTTTCCAAAAAATACGTCTTTTTATGTTAAATAAGTTCTATTGTGCACCCTGCAGCTGCTATTGCTTCTTTTGCTTTAGCGCTTGCAGCGTTTACTTTGAATGGAATTTTAGCTTTCAATTCGCCATTTCCCAAAATCTTAACTAAATCGGTGCGATTGATGAGGCCGTTTATGTAAAGTATGTCTGGAGTAAACTCTTGCAGACTGTATTTGTCGATAAGGAAATCGAGCTGACCTAAATTAAACACTTTGTATTCAACGCGGAATGGGTTGATAAATCCACGTTTTGGCATACGACGCTGGATAGGCATCTGTCCACCTTCATGTCCTCTCTTACTCTGATAACCGGTACGAGCTTGCTGACCTTTGTTACCTTTTGTAGATGTTCCACCATGACCGCTACCTTCACCGCGACCAATACGTTTTCCTTTTTTTGTTGAGCCTTCTGCTGGCTTCAAATTGTGCAACTGCATAATTACAATTTTTAAACTTGCGCGGAATTCGTAACCGCTCGCAAATAAGTTAAATAAAATTAATTCAATTCTTCTACTCTTACCAGATGATGTACGGCTTTAACCATACCTCTGATCTGTGGAGTTGCTTCAACCTCTACAGAGTAAAGCATCTTGCGCAATCCAAGCGCCTTAAGTGTGCGCTTTTGGCGTTCCATACGGTCGATACCGCTTTTTACCTGTGTAATTCTTATCTTAGACATGATAACAAAATTAAATTTCGATACTTTGAATTGTTACTAAAACGAAATGTAAAGTTATGTGTTAGCACAACCTTACATTTAATAATTATTAGGGCTATTTAGTTAATCCGCTATACGGAAAACAACTAACCGTTAAATACTTTCTTCAAGCTTACGTTTCTGTCTTTAGCAACCTGTATTGGCTCTCTCAACAAAGCAAGGGCAGAGAAAGTAGCCTTAACCACGTTGTGAGGATTTGCAGAACCAAGTGATTTAGAAAGAACGTCGGTAATACCAGCAGCTTCAAGAACAGCTCTCATGCTACCACCAGCTATTACGCCTGTACCATGTGCAGCAGGCTTAATAAATACCTTAGCAGCGCCTTCTTTAGCAAGTTGTTCGTGAGGTATAGTGCCGTGCATTACAGGAACCTTGATGAGATTCTTCTTAGCGTCATCTATTCCTTTTGTAATTGCTTCCTGAACTTCCTTAGCTTTTCCAAGACCATGCCCAACTACCCCGTTACCGTTGCCAACAACGACAAGTGCAGAGAAACTAAAAGCACGGCCGCCTTTTGTAGTTTTCACTACGCGGTTTATAGCCACAACCTTTTCAGTAAGGTCTAAGTCCCCGCCTTTTATGCGACTAATTTGTGTCTTCGCCATTTTGTTTAAATTAGCTTATGTGATATTCCCAAGGGAAGTGTTACCACACGTATTGTATTTTATAAATATTTTGACTAAATATACTGATTTGCTAAGAAAAGGCTTAGAATTTCAAACCACCTTCGCGAGCTCCGTCTGCTACAGACTTTACACGACCATGATACAAATAACCACCTCTGTCAAACACACATTGTGAAATACCAGCTGCTATTGCTTTCTGGGCTATGTTTTTGCCTACAGCATATGACTTTTCAACCTTTGTTCCGCTTATTGCTACGATATCCTTATCACGAGAGCTGCATGATGCTAATGTAAAACCAGTATTATCATCTATCAACTGTACGTAAATATCGCTATTACTACGAAATACCGATAACCTTGGCTTCAGGCCAGTGCCATGAAGTTTGGCTCGTATGCGCCAACGTAATTTTTGGCGACGAAGTACTTTGGGATCTTGTGACATCTTATTTTTGTTTTACGGGCTCACCAAATATTAATTGATGGCTACCGGAGATTTTGTTATTAAAAAATGGAATGCAAATGTAAGTAAAGAAATCTGCTAAAACAGCTTTCGTAAAACGAAAACAATTATTTACCTGCAGATTTACCAGCTTTACGACGAACAACTTCGCCAACAAAGCGTACACCTTTACCTTTGTAAGGCTCTGGCTTACGAAGACTTCTAAGTTTAGCCGCAACAGCGCCTACAAGTTGCTTATCTATAGACTCGAGAGTAATGGTTGGGTTCTTACCTTTTTCTGCAGTAGCAGTAGCCTTGATCTCAGCTGGCATTTCAAATAAAATGTTGTGAGAATAACCCAAAGCAAGATCAATCATCTGACCGGTAACAGTTGCGCGATAACCTACGCCCACAAGCTCCATATCTTTCTTGAAACCTTCTGTAACGCCTATTACCATGTTTGCTACTAACGAACGATACAAACCATGTAATGAACGGTGACGAATCTGGTCCGTCGGACGCTCGATTAACAATTGATCGCCTTCTACTTTGATAGTGATATCGCGATCAATCTTCTGAGTTAATTCACCTTTTGGTCCTTTAACTTTCAACTCATTGTAAGGGGAAACAGTTACTGTTACGCCTTTTGGAATTATTACAGGCTTCTTACCTATACGAGACATAAAAAAAATATAAGAAAATGAAAAAAAAGGCCGTGTTCAGTCACCGTATAGAGAACTTATATTATCGGCCCAGATTTGTATAAATAAATTATTAGTAGATTGAGCACATTACCTCGCCGCCAACGTTGTTAGCGCGCGCTTCCTTATCTGTCATTACACCTTTAGATGTAGATACTATGGCTATACCTAAACCATTCTGTACACGACGAATATCAGCAGGCTTTGAATACTGACGCAAACCTGGACGGCTTATGCGCTCTAAAGATTTGATTGCAGGCTCTTTAGTCTGAGCGTCATATTTCAACGCTATTTTAATGATACCTTGCTTGTTGTCGTCTTCAAATTTGTACTTCATGATATAACCTTTATCGTATAGGATTTCGGTTATACGCTTCTTCACATTAGACGCTGGGATCTCAACGATACGATGACGCGCCATTTGAGCGTTACGGATACGGGTAAGGAAGTCTGCTATTGGATCTGTTACCATTTTTATTTTTGTTTTTGTAATAAATTGTTACGAGTATCGGTTTTACCGACTTTGAAACGATGTTCCATAGTTAGTGGAACAATTACCAGCTTGCTTTACGAACACCTGGTATTTTGCCATCGAGAGCCATATCACGAAACACTAAACGGCATACGCCGAAGTAACGCATATAACCTCTTGGGCGCCCTGTCAGTTGACAACGGTTACGTAACCGAACAGCTGAAGAGTTTTTTGGCAGCTTGTCGAGCGCTGCGAAATCACCTGCTTCTTTCAGAGCGGCACGCTTAGCGGCATATTTTGCCACCATTTGTTCACGTTTGCGCTGGCGGGCTTTTACTGATTCTTTTGCCATGTTGAATTTTTAGTAAGTCTGCTTTGTTAGAACGAATATGTAGTCAAAGAAAAAATGTAGGATAAATCCTACGTTTTTTTCTTATTTATTTCCTGTCTTTTCCATGTTAGTAAAAGGCATACCCAATTCCTTCAACAATTCGTAAGCTTCCTCGTTTGTATTGGCAGTAGTAACAAACGTAATGTCCATACCGCTTATACGAGCAATCTTGTCAATGTTGATTTCCGGGAAGATGATCTGCTCAGTTATACCCATTGTATAGTTACCACGACCGTCGAATGACTTCTCATTAATACCTTTGAAATCACGAACGCGGGGCAAAGAAACAGATACAAAACGATCAAGGAATTCGTACATCTTCACATTACGCAGCGTAACACGACAGCCGATAGGCATGTTTTTACGAAGCTTAAAGTTAGAGATGTCCTTCTTAGACATAGTAGCTATTGCTTTCTGGCCGGTAACAACTGTCATTTCTTTAACAGCTTCATCGATCAGTTTCTTGTCAGAAGTAGAACCTTTTACGCCTTGATTCAAACAAATCTTGATGAGCCTTGGAGCCTGCATTACAGATTTGTAACCAAATTTCTTCATAAGAGCGGGAACAACCTCGTCTCTGTATTTTTTTTGTAGCCTGGGCCTGTAGTCAGCAGGTAAAGCCGCCTGGATACCACTATCTACTACTGTGGCGGCTGCGGCCTTAGGGCTTTTTGTTTTCGTCGTTGCCATTATTTAATCGCCTCCCCTGATTTTTTTGAAATACGTACAAAACCTGTTTCGGTGCGCTCGCGTCTTACGCGCGCCGGCGCCTTCGATTTAGCATCCCACAACATCACGTTCGAGATGTTGATAGGCGCTTCCTCACTAACGATACCACCCTGAGGATTTTGGGCGTTAGGCTTGAGGTGTTTGGTTACCATGTTAACCCCTTCTACAAGCACGCGGCCCTCAGATGGATTAACAGATAGCACCACACGTGGCTGGTTGCGGTCTTTATCGTCGCCGGCAATAACCACCACGTTGTCGCCTTTCTTAATGTTGAACTTTGGTTTGAATCTCTTTTTCACAATAACTATGAATTAGCGTTGTACAAGCCGTTATTAATTTAACGGGCTGCAAAGGTACAACAAATTTTACAATACTTCTGGCGCCAGAGAAACAATTTTCATGTATCCCTTGTCTCGCAATTCACGGGCTACGGGCCCAAAGATACGCGTACCGCGTGGGTCATCAGAGTTGTTCAGCAAAACGACTGCATTATCATCAAAACTGATGTAAGAGCCATCCTTGCGGCGCAACTTGTTTTTGGTCCGAACGATAACTGCTTTCGAAACAGTACCTTTCTTCATACCGCCACCGGGTAGGGCGTCTTTGACAGTTACGACGATCTTATCTCCGATACCTGCGTAGTCTTGTCCCGAATTGCCCAACACACGTATGCAAAGTACTTCCTTAGCACCGCTGTTGTCGGCTACATTGAGCCGGGATTCTTGTTGTATCATCTTAATTAATTACTTAGCTTTTTCAATAATTTCTACCAGACGCCAACGCTTAGTCTTGCTCAGCGGGCGAGTTTCCATAATTCGCACCACATCACCTATGCCGGCTGTGTTCTGCTCATCATGTGCATGGAAGCTTGATGATTTCTTTAGAAACTTTCCATAAATGGGGTGTTTCACTTTACGTTCAACAGTAACCGTAATGGTTTTTACCATTTTGTTGCTGCTTACTACCCCTATACGGGTTTTCCTGCTCTTTCTTTCAACTGTCATAATTGACATTTATGATTTTATTATAAACCTAATTCCCTTTTACGCTTCTCTGTCTTCAAGCGCGCTATCTCGCGGCGCAATGTCTTGATAGAAAGCGGGTTCTCAATCGGGTTCACCGCATGGCTGAACTTTGTTTTTTTCAGGCGCATTTCCTCTTCGCTGATTTTATCATTCAGCGCATCGTTTTCAAGCGTGCGGTAATCATCAACCTTCGCTATTGTTTGTTTTGCCATTTTGCAAGTAATTTGCCGTTATAAAGCAATATTGGATGCCTACTTTAACACACCAATAAAACTAAAAACAATCTAAAATTGTATATTCTTACCCTGCCAAATCATTCGGTCACAAATGCTTTAGCAGATAATATTAATCTGCCTGATAATCGTGTCTGATAACGAACTTAGTTCTGATCGGCAACTTTTGAGCTGCCAGTTCCAAAGCTTCGCGTGCTACTTCTACACTTACGCCATCAAGCTCAAACATGATCAATCCTGGCTTAACTACTGCAGCCCAGAATTCCAAGCTACCTTTACCTTTACCCATACGCACTTCTGCTGGCTTGCGGGTTATTGGTTTATCAGGGAATATTCTGATCCAAACATTACCTTCACGTTTCATGTGGCGAGTCATTGCCTGACGAGCAGCCTCAATCTGACGGTTAGTAATCCATTTTGGCTCCATAGCCTTGAGGCCGAAAGAACCGAAGGATATCATTGCGCCACGTTGTGCATTTCCTCTGATCCTGCCTTTATGGGCCTTACGATGTTTTGCTTTTTTTGGTTGTAACATTGTTACAAAATTTATTGAAGTATTCTAAACAATATTATTATTATCTGCGAGCTCCGCCGCCGCCTGCTGGACGATTACCGCCGCCTGAGCGATTGCCTGCACCCTGGCCGCCTCTGCGATCTCCGCTACCGGATCCGCCGCGATTGCCGCCTGCACCCTGGCCACCTCTACGGTCGCCGCCGCCTGAACGACGATCTCCGCCGCGCTCACCGCCTCTTGAATCTCTTTCACCGCCGCGAGTTTCAGCGCCCTGGAAACCTGCCGGGCGATTGCCGCGGTTGTCAGAGTTTGCTGAGAAGTTAGGATTAAGCTCACGCTTGCCCAATACTTCACCCTTACAAATCCAAATCTTCAAACCAATCTTACCATAAACGGTCATTGCATATACAGAAGCATAGTCAATGTCCATACGATATGTATGAAGTGGAGTACGTCCTTGTTTAAACTCTTCAGAACGTGCTATTTCAGATCCATTCAAACGACCGCCGGCTTTAATTTTGATACCTTCTGCGCCCATTCTCATAGCTGTAGTGATCGCCATTTTAATAGCGCGCTTGTAGCTCACACGGCCTTCAATCTGGCGGGCAATAGTTTCACCTACTATCATGGCATCGAGTTCAGGTCTGCGGATCTCCATAATGTTGATCTGCACATCTTCCTTCTTTGTCAGCTTTTTCAGCTCTTCCTTGATACGGTCTACCTCAGTGCCGCCCTTACCTATAATGATACCTGGCTTAGAAGTATGGATAGTTACAATCAGCTTACCTAATGTGCGCTCAATAACAATACGGCTGATACCGCCTTTGTTGATACGTGCATTGAGGTAGTTGCGGATCTTGTGATCTTCAACCAGCTTCTGGCCGAAGTCCCTTTTCTCGCCATACCACATTGAGTCCCATCCTCTGATGATGCCCAACCTGTTACCTATAGGATTACATTTTTGACCCATTACTTTTATTATTAAGCTTGAATGTTTTAGTTTTCTACGTTTGCGTTTTGAATTGCCGGATTTCTGCTATCTACCATGAGCGTTACGTGGTTGCTGCGTTTGCGTACACGGTAAGCACGACCCTGTGGAGCCGGGCGCATCCGCTTCAAAACACGACCGCCGTCAACAAATATGGTCTTAACATAAAGGTTGGCTTCAGCCACATCAACACCCTCATTCTTTACTCTCCAGTTGGCAACAGCGCTCAGTAACAGCTTTTCAAGCGGTACTGAAGGATCTTTCGAACTGAATTTCAATGTATTCAGTGCGTTTTCCACTTCCATACCCCTGATAAGATCAGCCAAAAGGCGCATCTTGCGTGGGGAGGTTGGATAATTTCGTAAGCGAGCTACAGCTTCCATTTTTGTATCTATTATTTTTGATCGATGGTTGAGATTGAATTATCAACTCACCTTTCAACCTATTAACTTAACATTTTTACGCATTGGCCGAACAATGTTCTGCCGGAGTTTTTTACCCGTATTATTTAGATCCGCTATGACCTTTGAAGTTACGGGTTGGTGAAAACTCACCTAACTTATGACCTACCATATACTCTGTAACATATACAGGTATAAATTTGTTGCCATTGTGCACAGCAAAAGTCTGACCTACGAAATCTGGTGTGATGGTGCTACGGCGACTCCAGGTCTTTACTACGCCTTTTTTCGCTTTGCCCTCTGCTATCGCCATAACCTTCTTATCAAGGTTCGGATCTACGTAAGGTCCTTTTCTAATTGAACGAGCCATTTTCTATTGACTATTTAATTTTATATTTAAAACCGGGCTTCATAATACACTCAACCCAATTCATAATGTTGATTTATAAAACTTAGAGTTTCTTACCGTTTTTCCTCTGGATAATCAGCTTATTAGAAGCTTTAGTACGGCTGCGTGTTTTCTCGCCCTTAGCGTATTTACCCTTACGGCTACGTGGGTGACCGCCAGAAGAGCGACCTTCACCACCACCCATCGGGTGATCTACTGGGTTCATCGCAACACCACGGTTAGGTGGTTTAATACCTTTCCAACGGTTGCGGCCTGCCTTACCCATGCTCTGCAATGCGTGATCGCTATTAGAAACGATACCTACAGTTGCCATACATGTGCTCAATACCTTACGCAATTCACCGCTTGGCATTTTAAGTACGCAATACTTTTCTTCTTTCGCATTCAGCTGAGCGTAAGTGCCTGCGCTCCTTGCTAATGCGCCGCCTTTACCTGGCTGAAGTTCAATGTTGTGAACCACAGTACCCAGCGGCATGTTCTTCAACAACAATGCGTTTCCTACTTCCGGAGCTACCGCAGCGCCGCTAACGATAACCGAGCCTACCTGCAGTCCCTGAGGAGCTATAATGTAACGCTTTTCACCGTCTGTGTAATGTAAAAGCGCAATAAATGCTGTACGGTTAGGATCGTATTCGATTGTCTTAACTGTCGCTTTAATATCGCTCTTATTACGCTTAAAGTCTACGATACGATATTGGGTCTTGTTGCCGCCGCCAATATAACGCATTGCTCTACGACCCTGAAAGTTACGACCACCAGTACCTTTCTGGTGCTCAAGCAAGCTTTTTTCAGGCTCATTTGTGGTGATCTCCGCGTATGCGTTACCTATTCTCCAGCGAGTACCGGCTGTGACCGGTTTGTATTTACGTAATGCCATTGTTGTTGTATTATGTCTGGATCAGGCTATTAAAACTAAATCAATCTGCCCGATTTATTATAACTATAGTGTACTTCAAACCTATTTTTACCCGAAAGCGAATTATGCAAACAAATCAATGTTTTCGCCTGATGCCAAAGTAACAACCGCCTTTTTGTATGAAGGCTTGCGACCTGATAAAAGACCCGCTTTCGTAAACCTTGTTTTGCTCTTAGCTGGCACTACCATAGTATTTACAGCAGCTACCTTTACACCGTAGAACTCTTCTACCGCTTTCTTGATTTCGAGCTTGTTGGACTGTTTGCCCACTACGAACGTGTAGCGGCCATTGCGCTCCATTTGGCGATTTACCTTTTCAGTGATCACCGGCCTTACCAACACTTCAGATAGTTTCATTATTATTATATTTTAGTCTTTAGTCCTTAGCCTGAAAACTAAAGACTGATAAAATTGATTGTTTCACTTTTATTAGAAGCAAGGCTGATTATGCAGCTTCTTCTTCCGGCATTTCGCTGAACATCTTTGCAGCAGACTCAGTGATGATAAGCACCTGTGCATTAGTGATGTCGTACGTGTTCATGTCGCTCAAAGCTACTGTACGGTTATCGGCAATGTTACGGCCGCTTAAGTATACATTAGAGTCGTGCTCTGGCAATACAAACATTGTTTTGTAGTTGCTACCGCGAAGAGCTGTCAGCATTGCTGCGAAGTCTTTCGTTTTGGGCGCAGCCATGTTCATGTCTTCTACAACAACTATCTTTCCTGCGCGGGCTTTGTGTACCAAAGCAGATATTTTCGCCAGATCTTTCACCTTACGGTTGAGCTTGAAAGCGTAGCCGTGTGGCAATGGACCGTTGATGGTACCGCCGCCTTTGTACAATGGGTTACGGATGTTGCCCTTACGAGAACCGCCGGTGCCTTTTTGCTTATGCAGCTTCTTTGATGAACCGTGCACTTCTGCGCGGGTCTTTGTCTTGTGCGTACCCTGGCGTTGCGCTGCGAGATATTGTTTTACTGCGAGGTAAATACAATGGTCGTTTGGCTCAACATTGAAGATATCATCCGGTAATTCAACCGAACGGCCGGTCTGCGCGCCTTTACTATTTAAAACGTCAACTTGCATGACTTAATTAATTCTGAATTAAAACAATAGAACCGTTATGACCTGGTACAGAACCGCTGATAAGAACGTAATTCTGATCCGGGAATATTTTTACTACCCTTAAAGCTTTGATTTTTACTCTGTCTGCACCCATACGGCCTGCCATACGCATGCCCTTGAATACACGACTTGGATAAGATGAACCACCTACAGAACCTGGAGCGCGTGAACGGTCGTGCTGGCCATGGGTTGCTTCACCCACACCGCTAAATCCGTGACGTCTAACAACACCTTGAAATCCTTTACCTTTGGTGGTGCCTATTACGCTAACCTTTTCACCTTCAGTAAATATTTCACAAGTTATTTGCTCACCAACTTGTTTATCAATGGAACAATTACGCAGCTCTTTTACAACACTCTTGGGCGTGGAACCCGATTTGGCGAAGTGATTGATGAGCGCCTTAGGAGTATTTTTTTCTTTTGCCTCTCCAAATGCAATCTGGAGTGCATCATAACCGTCGGTAACCACGGTCTTCTTTTGGGTAACCACACATGGTCCAGCCTCGATAATGGTGCAAGCTGTTTGCTTACCATTAGCTTCAAAAATGCTGGTCATACCGATTTTTTTGCCAATAATACCTTTCATTATTATTATGTTTTAGCCCACCAACGCTTATGCGTTAGTGAGTTTAGTTTGAGCTAAGCGCCCGGAGCCTGTATTGTGTGGAC
Source organism: uncultured Flavipsychrobacter sp. (assembly GCA_964561325.1). Classification (GTDB taxonomy): domain Bacteria; phylum Bacteroidota; class Bacteroidia; order Chitinophagales; family Chitinophagaceae; genus Nemorincola. The sequence continues at coordinate 739 of CAZLPE010000017.1, read as the reverse complement.
CGGGATTAGCCATTTGTCAAAATTTTAAAGAACTGCACTCAACTTTCTGCTTCTCTACTACTATTAAATGTTGCCTATGCAATCATCTTTTCGAGAAGCAATCTTCATCATGCTTTTATTTCTACTTCTACGCCACTGGGTAAATCCAGCTTCGACAACGCATCAACTGTGCGCGATGAAGACGTGTAAATATCCAGCAAACGCTTGTGCGTACATAACTGGAACTGCTCACGCGACTTTTTGTTTACGTGCGGAGAGCGCAATACTGTAAAGATCTTCTTCTCTGTTGGCAACGGAATAGGGCCTGTAACCACTGCTCCTGTATTGCGCACAGTCTTAACGATTTTATCCGCTGATTTATCAACCAGATTGTGGTCGTAAGATTTTAGCTTGATTCTGATACGCTGTGACATACTTTATAAATATCTTCTACCCCGAAAAATTTGGGACTGCAAAGGTAATGAATGTTTTGATACTACCAACTTTTTTTTGAGAAAGTTAAAATTCTTTTTAACCTCTCTAAATTCACAGGCCTAAACCCGAAATTCAGTTGAGTTTGCAAAGGTATGGATTAAACACGTTACAGTTGCAAAATATTTTAAAAACATTTTTCGACTCCATTTTTCACTCGTTTTTACCCCTTTTTTGCTACTTCTACCCACTTTTTAGCCGCTTTAGCGTAGTACAAACGCCATATAGCTCGTCATTTACCCAAATTAAACACCATTTTATATAAATC
>CAZLPE010000016.1:9457-43519 GCA_964561325.1 uncultured Flavipsychrobacter sp. | reverse complement strand
GTAAAAGAGCTTTTTATTCACCCCGTTTTTCATTGGGAGTGCAAAGGTAGGAGTTTCATTTTAAACAGACAAATAAAAGCGAGACTTTTTTAGAACAAATAAATACAACGTAAAGAACCAATACACTGTCACTACAGTAAAAGGCTCACGTACTGATAAGTAAAAGTATGATAAAAACGAAAGGGCCTGAACGATAACGTCAGGCCCTTTTCAAAGAACTATTAATATTACTATTCAGCTTTGATCAGACGTTCCGTTTTGAGCAGAACATTGTTCTCATCGTAAACCATCACTAAATAGATACCAGATGACAATTGAGCAATGTTAATGCTAACTGCTTCTTGTCTGTCCATTATGATTCTACCATCGGGGCTCATAATTGACACTACTGATTTCTCAGGAGCGTCGATGTAAACTATAGACGTAGCTGGGTTAGGATAGATACGAATAGCTGTTGAAGAAACAACCACCTTATTTGTCTTAACAAGACCGCCAAGCAAATACACATCAGATGTATCTGTACATCCATTACCATCGCCTACAACTACTGTGTAAGAACCACCAACTGTTTCGAACAAAATGTTAGTAGTAGCTCCTGCAATCGCAACACCGTTTAAGAACCACTGATAGGAAGCAAACGCACCTGTGTGCAAGAAGTGACCAGCGGTATCTTCAGAGATAACAGCAACCGGAGGATTAACAACTGTTACAGAAGGTAAAGTAACATTACATGTACCGTTGTCAATAATGTTAGTGTAAACACCAGCCGTACCTGCTAAGTAATCAAAGTTAGTAGCGCCTGCTATTGAAGTACCATCTAAAACCCACTGATATGTTAAGCCTGAACCAGTTGTTGCAACTGAAAGCAGAACAGGATTGTTGTTACATAATGTAGCAGAACCAGTAGGCAATATTGCGCTTGATGGCATTGCGTTTCCAATAGATACAAAATACAAGGCAGAAGAAGAACAACCGCTAGTGTTTGTCATTGTGTAAGAAATAACAGCAGCTCCAAACGCTACACCTGTAACAGTACCTGAGGTATTAACTGTAGCTACCAAAGGATTGCTTGAACTCCAAACACCACCTGTAGTTGCATCTGACAGTGGAATAGTAAGACCAGCGCAAACATTTGTGATAGAACCTACAATTGGAGTAACAGCAGGAACAGGATTAACAGAAACTGAAGAGTATACAGCTGATACGCAACCGAAAGTACTTGTAACGGTATAAGTTATACCTGCAGTACCTGGAGCAACACCAGTTGCAACACCAGTTCCAGCGCCTATTGTAGCAACTCCTAAGTTTCCACTTGTCCATACACCGCCTGCTGTAGTATCAGCCAATGTAGTAGATGACAATTGACAAACTGTAGTAGTACCAGTTATAGCGCCAACAACAGGTAAGTTATTGATAGTTTGTGTGCGTGTAATATAACAAGTAGTAGGCAACGTGTAGGTAATTGTAATTACACCAGCAGCAACACCAGTAATATCACCAGTCAAAGGATTGATTGTACCGATTGTTATATCGCTGCTATTCCAAGTACCAGAAGGATCAGCGTCAGTTAATGTTACTGTAGAACCAACACAAAGATTCGATGGACCAGCTATTGCTGTAGGTAATGGATTAATAACTACAGATGAACTACCTGACATTGCTTGTGTACAACCAGTTACTGGATTAATAGCCATTACAGTATAAGTACCAGCAGCAGTATGGTTATGTACAAGTGGACTACCAGTACCTACCATTGTGTCCATCGCTACTCCGCCAAGGCTGTATTCATAAAGGATACCTGCAGTTGATCCGCTCAATGTATCTGTAACGCCAGCTCCACCGGCACAATATGCACCACCACCAGAGAGTGTGTAGATTGAAGGCAATGGATCAATTGTAATTGTAGCGCTACCAGTCATTGCATTTGTACAACCGGTGATAGTATTTGCAGCTTGTACTGTATAAAGACCAGCCGCAGTTTGCAAGCCAAATGATATAGCTGAACCAGTACCGGTAATTGCAGCGCCAGTAGGAACACCATCAACAAGCAATTGGTAATCTATAGAACCAGTTTCTGTAGTGAACAAACCAACATTCACACCAGCTCCACCAGCGCAGTAGCTACCACCGCCAGTAACAGATTGAGGAACAGGAAGTGCATTTACTGCAACTGATATAGTACTTGTCATTGTATTTGTACAACCGAATGGCGTAACAGCATCAACTGTATAAGAACCACCGATTGTTTGTAAGCCAAAATCAAGAGCAACGCCAGTACCAGTCAAAGGAGCTCCGGTCGGAACACCGCCAACACTCAGTTGGTAGCTTAGGCCAAGCTCAGAACCGTCAAGACCAACAAGTACGCCTGAGCCACCTGCGCAATAAGCTCCGCCGCCTGTTACGTTAAATATCGCAGGCAATGGGTTCATTATTACTGTATCTACACCAGACATTACGTTAGTACACAACAATGGAGTTGTCATATCTGTAGCAACTATAGTATAGAAACCTGGAGTTGTTTGAAGACCAAAAGATATAGCAGCGCCAGTACCTGAAATTGGAGTACCAACTGGAACGCCTGAATTGAACAGTTGATAATCAATACCAAGATCTGAATTAGAAATTGAAACATCAACACCTGTTCCACCAGCGCAATAGCTACCACCGCCTGTGAGTGTGTATGCAGTTGGCAACGGATGGTTAGAAATTGTTTGACTGCCAGTCATTGTGTTAGTACATCCTGTAACTGGGTTTCTTGCAACAACAGTGTAAACACCATCAGCTGAACGGAGACCGAATGTAATTGCTGTACCATCTCCGATAACCATAGAACCTGAAGGCAAAATACCATTATAAAGCTGGTACTCGATACCTGTTGTAGAACCTGTAAGATTTATTGGGAATCCAACGCCGCCTGCACACTGTGTGCCGCCGCCTGTTACAGCGAATACGCTTGGAAGCAGATTGATAGATACTGTTGAACTTCCACCCATTGCGCTGATACAACCTGTAGTGCCGTTTGTAGCAACTACAGTATAAACACCGCCTAAAGTTTCTAATCCGAAATCAAGTGGCAATCCTGTACCTGCAACTGGTAATCCAGTTGGTACACCGCCGTATATAAGTTGATAATTGATACCAATTTCAGAACCATCCAATCCTACGTGAACACCAGTATCGCCAGAGCAATATGCGCCGCCGCCGGTCATAGTAAACACCGTTGGCAAAGGAAGAATTGTAACTGCTACACCGCCAGTCATATCATTAACGCAACCGGTAATTGTGCTTGTAGCTTGAACTGTGTAGAAACCTGCAACAGTTTGGTTACCAAAAGTGATTGCAGAACCAGTGCCAGTTACAGGTAAACCTACTGGAGCAAAGTCTCTGTACAGTTGGTATCTGATACCTGCTGCCGATCCACCCAAACCAACAGCTACACCAGCGCCGCCAGAGCAATAGCTTCCGCCGCCAGTTACTGTAAATGTACCAGGTAATGGATTAATCACTACCGCAGCGCTTCCTTGTGTGCTCCAGCAGCCTGCTGAAGACTGAGCACGGAAATAATAAGTACCTGATGCAGTGATAAACTCAGCAGAAGAAGGAACTATTGTTGAAGTACCGCCGCTTGTTGTACCCTGGAAATAAATAACGCCGTCGCCGCCATTTGTTGCTGTAATAGTTGTGCTGTTGCAGAATGAACCTGCGCCGCTAACAACTACAGTTGCAGGGAAAGGATTAATAACTACGGTTACACTACCTTCTGGACCCCAGCAACCTGCTGCAGAACGAGACCTGAAATAGTAAGTGCCTGATGTAGATATAACTATTGAAGAAGATGGAGTAGCTACTGAAGTACCGCCAGAAGTTGTTCCTTGGTAGTAAATAGTACCACCAGTACCGCCAGCTGCTGTTATAGTTGCGCTACCGCAGAAGCTTCCGCCGCCGCTAACTGTAACTGCTGTTGGTAAAGGATTGATTGTAACCGCTACGCTACCTTCTGGGCCCCAACATCCGAGACCTGATTGAGCGCGGAAATAATATACGCCTGTAGTTGAAACTGTTTGTGAAATAGATGGAGAAAGTACTGATGTACCGCCTGAAGTAGTGCCTTGGAAATACATTGTACCGTCGCCGCCGTTATCAGCGCTTATTGAAGTACTACCGCAGAATGTACCAGATCCTGTTACAACTGCTGTAGCAGGTAATGGATTAACAGTTACAGTAGCGCTGCCTTCTGTACCCCAACAGCCTGCCAGTGAACGAGCGCGGAAAAAATATGTACCAGAAGTAGTAATAACTTGTGATATAGATGGCGTAGTTGTAGAAGTTCCCAAAGATGTATTACCCTGGAAGAAGATCGTTCCGCTGCCGCCGTTTGATGCATTAATAGTAGTGTTACCGCAGAAAGTACCTGAACCAGTAACCGTAGTTGCTGTAGGTAATGGGTTAACTATTACGCTTACGCTGCCTTGGTTACCCCAGCAACCAGCAGAAGACTGTGCACGGAAATAATAGGTGCCTGACGCTGCAATAACTTGTGAAGTAGATGGAGCTGCAGTTGAAGTACCGCCAGAAATTGTATTCTGGAAATACATGATTCCGTCGCCGCCGTTGTCAGCGTTGATAGTAGTACTTCCGCAGAAAGTGCCAGCGCCTGTAACAACAGCTGTAGCTGGTAATGGATTAATTGTTACCGTTACAGAACCTTCTGGTCCCCAGCAACCTAATGCAGATTGTGCACGGAAATAATATGTGCCTGAAGCGCTCACTACAGCCGATGAAGATGGAACAAGAGTAGAAGTACCGCCAGATGTTGTACCCTGGAAGTATATAGTACCGCTGCCGCCATTTGACGCAGTGATAGTTGTACCGCCGCAGAATGTGCCAGCGCCGCTTGCTGTTACAGCCAATGGTAATGGATTAACTGTTACTGTAACGCTACCTTCTGTACCCCAGCAACCTGCTGATGAACGTGCGCGGAAGTAATAAGTACCTGAAGAAAGAACTACCTGTGTTGTAGCTGGCGTAGCTATTGATGTACCGCCAGAGGTAAGACCTTGATAATAGATAGTGCCATCGCCGCCATTTGTACCGCCAATTGTTGCGCTACCGCAGAATGTACCAGCGCCGCTTGCTACAGTTGTAGATGGCAATGGATTGATAGTAACCGTAACGCTACCTTCTGTACCCCAGCAACCAGCTGCTGATAATGCACGGAAATAATAAGTGCCAGATGTAGTAATTAACTGTGAAGTAGAAGGTGTAGCTGTAGAAGTACCGCCAGAAGTTGTACCCTGGAAATAAATTATACCGCTTCCGCCGTTAGCAGCAGTAACCGTTGTGCTACCGCAGAATGTGCCGCCGCCGCTTGCGACTACAGCATTTGGTAATGGATTAAGTACTACTGTAGCGCTGCCTTGTGTACCCCAGCATCCAGCCAAAGACTGAGCGCGGAAATAATAGGTGTTAGATGCGCCTACTACTTGTGAAGTAGAAGGAGTAGTTGTAGAAAGACCGCCTGATGTTGTACCCTGGAAGTAAATAGTACCGTCGCCTCCGTTTGAAGCAGAAAGTGTTGTGCTGCTACCGCAGAATGTACCGCCGCCGGTTACTGTAACTGGCGCAGGAATTGGGTTAATCAATACGTTAACACTTCCTTCTGTACCCCAACATCCGCCAGATGAAAGTGCACGGAAATAATAGGTTCCGGGAGTAGTGATTGTTTGTGAAGTAGATGGCGTAGCTGTAGAAGTACCGCCAGATGTAGTGCCTTGGAAATATATTGTTCCGCTTCCGCCATTTGATGCAGTTATTGTAGTGCTGCCGCAGAATGTACCGCCGCCGCTAACCGTAGTTGGGTTTGGCAATGGGTTAATGGTAACAATCACAGCGCCTTCGTTGCTCCAGCAACCTGCGCCAGACTGTGCGCGGAAATAATAAGTACCAGATGATATTACGGTAGCAGATGTAGCAGGGAATGCCACAGATGTACCGCCTGTTGTTGTTCCTTGGAAATACATTGTACCGCTACCGCCGTTTGATGCGTTGATAGTAGTACTGCCGCAGAATGACCCAGCGCCAGTAGCTATTACAGCGGTTGGCAATGGGTTAATTACTACTGTTACACTGCCTTCAGCGCCCCAGCAACCTGCGCCAGATTGTGCGCGGAAGTAGTAAGTGCCTGATGTAGTGATAGTAGCAGATGTCATTGGCGCAGATGTAGATGTACCGCCAGATGTTGTACCCTGGAAGAAGATAGTACCGCTACCGCCATTTGATGCAGATATCGTTGTGCTACCGCAATAAGTGCCGCCGCCGGTCACTGCTACTGTGTTTGGCAATGGGTTGATAGTAACTGATACGCTACCTTCTGGCCCCCAGCAACCTGCTGAAGATTGTGCACGGAAGAAATAAGTGCCGGTAGTGCTTACTGTTTGCGATGTAGAAGGTACAGCTGTCGATGTTCCACCCGTTGTACCAGCTTGATAATATATTGTACCGCTACCGCCGTTTGCCGCTGTTATTGTTGTGCTACCGCAGAAAGTGCCTGCGCCGCTCGCTGTAACAGCTGTAGGTAATGGGTTGATGGTAACGGTTACGCTACCTTCTGGACCCCAGCAACCTGCGCCAGACAATGCACGGAAATAATAGGTGCCTGATGTTGAAATAGTTTGTGAAGACGAAATAGTGGTTGTAGATGTACCGCCAGATGTTGTACCCTGATAGTATATTGTACCGCTACCGCCATTTGCAGCAGTGATCGTTGTGCTGCCGCAGAAAGTTCCGCCGCCGCTAACTGTTACCGCTGTTGGCAATGGGTTGATTGTTACTGCAGCGCTGCCTTGAGTGCCCCAGCAACCTGCTGAAGAAAGTGCGCGGAAATAATAAGTACCTGTTGCAGATACAGACTGTGACGTAGATGGAGTTAGAATTGAAGTACCGCCAGAAGTCAAACCCTGATAGTAAATCGTGCCGTCGCCGCCGTTAGAAGCCGCCAGAGTTGCGCTGCCGCAAAATGTACCAGCTCCGGTTACGGTAACTGCTGCTGGCAATGCATTGATGGTAACGACTGCGCTACCTTCTGCACTCCAACAACCTGCGCCAGATTGTGCGCGGAAATAATAAGTACCTGATGTTGAAATAGCTTGCGAAGTAGATGGCGTAGCTACAGATGTGCCGCCAGACGTTGTACCTTGATAGTATATTGTACCGCTACCGCCGTTTGCCGCTGTAATGGTTGTGCTACCGCAGAAAGTGCCTGCGCCTGTTACGGTAACCGTTGTCGGCAATGGATTGATTGTAACTGTAGTACTACCTTCTGTTCCCCAGCAACCAGCAGATGTTTGTGCACGGAAATAATAGGTGCCTGATGCAGAAATCGACTGCGATGATGAAGGCGTTGTTGTAGATGTGCCGCCAGAAGTAGCGCCTTGATAATATATTGTACCGCCTGTACCGCCTGTTGCCGAAATTGTTGTGCTGCCGCAGAAAGTGCCAGCGCCTGTTACGGTTACTGCAGATGGTAATGTATTGATGGTAACAGTTACGCTACCTTCTGGTCCCCAACAACCTGAGCTCGACTGAGAACGGAAATAATAAGTACCTGATGTAGAAACTGTTTGAGATGTAGATGCTATTGCTGTAGATGTACCGCCGGTAGTTGTTCCCTGGAAGTAAACAGTTCCTCCGGCTCCACCTGATGCAGTGATCGTTGTGCTACCGCAGAAAGTACCTGCGCCGCTTACTGTTACAGCAGCTGGCAATGGATTAACAACTACAGTTGCGCTTCCTTCTGGTCCCCAGCATCCTGCTGAAGAAAGTGCGCGGAAATAATAAGTGCCAGATGTGGTTATAGATTGTGATGTAGAAGGAGTAGAAGTAGAAGTACTGCCTGAAGTTGTACCCATAAAATAGATGGTACCGCTACCGCCGTTTGATGCTGTAATAGTGGTGCCGCCGCATACTGTACCGCCGCCGCTAACTGTTACCGCTGTTGGCAATGGATTGATTGCTACTGCTACGCTACCCTCAGCGCCCCAGCAACCGGCTCCTGATTGAGCGCGGAAATAATAAGTGCCTGAAGCGCTAACTGACTGAGATGATGATGGAATAGCTGTAGATGTACCGCCAGATGTTGTGCCCTGATAATATATAGTACCGCTACCGCCGTTTGCAGCAGTGATGGTTGTGCTTCCGCAAAAAGTACCCGCGCCGCTTGCTGTTACAGTAGTTGGCAGTGGGTTAACAGTCATAATAATGGTATTCGAGTTTGCTGTGCTTGTACTGATACAAGTAGCATTTGATGTCATTACGCACATTACGGTGCTACCGTTAGTAAGCGTGCTGTTGAAGTAGGGAAGACCTGTAGCAACAAATGAACCGTTGAGGTACCACTGATAAGTTGGCGTTGTTCCTCCGTTGGTTGGCGTTGGTGTAAAGGTTACGCCTGTGCCGCTACAAATAGTAGTAGAAGGCGAAGCAGCTATAGAAACGCTGGGCGCAACTGCTGCTGCAAGCGATACGTTACCAAAGTTGGTACCTGACGAACCGGATGTAATGCCTGCGATACCGGCGCCAAGCGATGAATAAACATAGCTTGCAGTTGATCCTGTAGTTGTAGCCTGAAGCTGCAAGCCGTTTATCGTAAACGCATCGAACAATGTTGTATTCGAGCAGGTTATGTCTATAGCCAGCGAAGTGGTGGTGAATGTACCTGCTGTTACCGCAGTAATGTTTCTACCGGCGGTAAAAGTAAACGTTGGCGTAGCTCCTGTATTAAACTGCCAGCCTGTTGGGGCTACCAATATCAGTTGGTTTGTACCTACCGACATATCATTTACCAGTCCCTCTGTGATGGTAATCGCCCCCATAGTGGTAAACGCCGGAGAGCTGCCGGTAGCTGCAGAATTGCTACAAATATTAGTACACCCGCTACCCGGAGTTACTGTTACTGCCGCAAAACCAGCATAACCCATACATGATAACAGGAGCGCTAACAGAAAGGTTTTCATAGAACTTAAGCGCTTGTTACTAAATGGAATAACGGCATTTAAGGATCGTAAACAAAGTTTTTTCATGAGCTACAACTTAGATAAAAAAATTATTTTGCTAAATTAAGGGTAAACATACTAAAAATTAATTACCTCCCCAATAATTGCCCCGATTTTTTTAGGAAAAAATTATCCACAGCAATTAACATAAAGAATTAAAAGCGGATGTTTTTACGACTCAAAAAACCTTCCGACATGCAGACGCAGCACAAAAAAGCTAATTGTCACAAATACCGCCAGCGGTCAAAAAAATATGCTAAGCTGAAAACTGTAGCAAGGTTTGTTGCCTTTTATAAAAGGCACTCAAGACCGGGCTAAAAAAAACAAGGTAGGATGTATACCACCCTACCCTATCACTTTACACATTCGCTACACCTATCCCGGAATTCGCGCAATGTATTTGGACATTTCTTTTATTTGTTCCACAATCTGCGGATTGGTTGCTTTGCAGGCTTTGGCTTTGGCAAAGTAGGCTTTGCCATTCCTGAAGTCGCGTCGCTGTATACATATTGCAGAAAGTTGCAAATAGGCAGTTGCTTCATTGTCTTTATCAGGCAGTCCCAGTTTTATCGCTTTTTGCAGGTTTTCGTAAGCCTCTCTTGTGTTACCTTTCTTCTGGGCTATGGCTCCAAGCTGCAAGTAGGCTGTGCCTTCATATCCTTGTTCCGGCATGCCTATTTCCAATCCTTTCTTTAATTGCTCTTCGGCTTTATCTAAATCATCGCCCAGAGACGAAAAATTAGATTGAAGCATATAATAGGAAGAGCGAATAGGCTTGTACAACAAGTTCGGGTATTTCACCTGGGCAAGCAGTTTTTGCGCGCCTTCCATATCCCCGCTTTCCATGTAGCCTTGTATCAGTGTCATTGGGCCAACAAGAAAATATGCCACTATCATTAATATAGCTATCAGTAATGGTATCCAGGCCACCCACCACGTAACTTTAAAACCAATGAGAAAACCAAGCGCCAATAAAGCCACTGCTATGGGTATACGATAAAAAACAAATATGCGTCTGAAATTCATAATATAATTTGGGCGGCAAATATACCGCATTTTCCGAAGATTAGATAGCGCGGGGTATCGGCGCGTGTATTTTTATGCCCCGTTTATACCATTATATATAGCGCTACTACGGATTGCATATATTTATTGTACACTCCGCTACTTTATAGTTGCTATCGTCTATTTTTGCACAGAGGGGTAAGGTGTTGCCTGCTTAATAAATAACACGAACATATTTTATGGGTTGGTATAAAAATTGGTTTGGTTCTCCTTATTACAAAATACTTTATCAAAACCGCGATGAAGCGGAAGCCCAGCAGTTTGTAGAACAACTGCTTAATTTCCTGCAGCCTCCAGCATCAAGCGCTATGCTGGATATAGCCTGCGGCGAAGGCCGGTTTGCTAAACAACTGGCCGAACACGGATTTAATGTTACGGGCATAGATATTTCGCAAGAAGCTATAGCAATAGCCAAAGCGTCGGAAAACGAAAACCTCCAGTTTTTTGTGCAGGATATGCGAATGCCTTTTTACATTAACTTTTTCGATTACGCCTTTAATTTCTTTACCAGCTTTGGATATTTTGCCCACGACCGCGACCATGCGCTCGCAGCAAGATCTTTTGCGGCAAGCCTCAAGCCTGGCGGAATGCTGGTTATTGATTATTTAAATTATCAGCATGTACTCGCTAACTTTGTTGCCGAAGAGCAGGCGCAAAGAGGAAGCTATACGTTTAATATAAAACGAACCATTAATCGCGGGCATATCACCAAAGAAATATCTTTTGTAGATGCCGGCAATAACAAATGCCAGTACAGCGAAAGCGTGGCTGCATTTACGCAACAAGACTTTATCAATTTTTTCGAAGCGTCAAATATGATTCTTGTCAATACCTTTGGCGATTATAAACTCGGAGCATACGATGCGAAAACTTCGCCCCGGCTTATCATGATTTTCAAAAAAAAGCATGTTTAATATAATACTCGACAAAATTGTTTATTGGGATCACATAGCATGGTATTATATTAATACACAGTGGCATAATAATGCGCTCGATACTATTGCACCATTTTTGCGCAACCAGTGGTTTTGGGCGCCGCTATATTTTTTTCTGCTTTTGTTTATGCCAGCAAGGTTTGGCAAAACGGGCTGGATCTGGTGCGCCGCATTCCTCGTGGCGTTTTCTCTGTCCGATCAGGTTAGCGCTTCGTTATTAAAACCCTACTTCCATCGCATTCGCCCGTGCAACAATCCTTATCTGTCATCTATCATTCGCACGCTCGTTCCTTGCGGGGGCGGCTACAGTTTCCCATCTTCGCACGCATCAAATCATTTTGCCATGGGCGTTTTCAGCGCAGTCACGCTAAGCCGCTATACTAAATGGGTGTGGCCGCTGGCTATACTATGGGCAGCATCAGTGTCTTTATCGCAGGTATATGTAGGCGTCCACTTTCCGGTAGATGTAGCTTGCGGGGCGCTATTGGGTACCGCTATTGGCGTCATCATTGGAAAACTGTTTAACGCCAACTTTAATAAAAAAGCTGGCGTTGATGCGGCATAAGCTATGCCTACTTATGTTCGTTTAGAAATGCCTCAAATTCTTCAATAGATGTTTTGTAGGCGAACACAGGCTTCAGATCTTCATAATACGCCTTGTCTGCGGTAATAGGATACGCCCATTTTGCAAATGCCAATTTACTATTCTCAAACATGAGCCAAGAAAGTATGTAAGACACTTGATTCACAGTTATCTTTTCATTTTTCAAACTTGCTTTCAATGCCAGCAGCTTGTCTGTATCTGTGTTAGTGGCGTCTACTTTTTTCTTTAGTTTATCCAGTTCTTCGTCGTCCACCGAACTAATTGCTGTAGATGGCGGCGGCGCGTCTTTTACAATCGGGTCGGGCTTAGCGGCATTAGTTGTGTTTGCCTGTTGTTCGTTTTCTTTGCGCAATCTCCTTTCCTCGTTAGCGCCATCGCTACCGTCGAACATATCTATGCGGTTAAGTTCATTCTTAGGTGGATGGTTGAAGGTAAACTCGCTGATAGGCTGAACGCGCAAATCTGTTTCACCAGAAATTTTATCCAGCGTAAACAGCGTGATATCGCCATGATACGTACGCACGAAACCTTCGAAAATCATATCTTCATATCCTCTGCCCCTCCTGCTCATAAAATAAGTATACACCCTCAACTTATGCTCGCCCGGCGGTAGTTCGCTTATGGTTACTGTGGTACCACGCTTATTAAAATATCTGCCATCGAGCGAAACATTTATTGGCGTATTATCAGTCAGACGCACCCTTAGCATAGATTGCGCCGCTACCTGACCGCAAATTGCCGCCATAACAGAGGATAAGAAAATGAGCTTTTTCATACGATGAATTGAACTATATTTTTTATGCACAATTGCCGTGCCATTAAATCAGATCTACGACAGAAGCAACCTTTACATGGTTTAACCAGCTACCAAAAAAGCGCATAGTATGCCCGCTGCTACCCCGGCATTGAGCGACTCGGCGCCGCCAAATGCTGGTATCGTAACTTTTTTCGTAGCCAATGATACAATATTTTGCGCTATTCCTTTAGATTCATTGCCAATAATCAATGCGCCGCTGGCGCTGCGCGGCATTTGGTACAGATTATCGCCAGACAGTGTAGCCGCATACACCGGAACCGACAACTTAGGAATGAACGTTGCAAGGTCTTCTTCAAAAATATTTACCCGCAAATGCCCACCCATGCCGCTCTGCACCACTTTAGGATTATAAACATCCACACAGCCCGGCGAACATACCAGATTAGGTATTCCAAACCAATCGGCTATTCGTATTATAGTACCCATGTTTCCGGGATCTTGTATCCTGTCGAGCAGCAGGTACCATGCCGGTATAACAGGCGCCGCTACCAGCTGTGGCATGCAAGCCACTATAAGCGCCTCGCCGGGCGTACTCAGCGACGTGATCTGCGCCATGTCGGCTTGCGTTGCTACGCAAATCTTGGCGCTGCTGTGCTTTGCCAACAGGGCAGAGTTTTGTGTAAGCCAGTGGTCTGAGCCTACAATGTACTCAATAGCGGCATCGCTCGTAAGCCACTCTTTTGCCATTTTTTCGCCCTCCACTATAAATACCTTATTTTCATAGCGGAATTTCTGCTGCGTTAACGATCGAATGTACTTATTTTGCGCTTTCGTGAGCATACCCTGCAAAACTATAATAATTGCGGTTGCCGGATACATGACCAATAGACAATTTGACAATAAAAAATACATTGCCTTCCTGCTGCACCTTGCGGCTTTTTTGGTCATACTCTCCGGTTGCAGCCCCACAAAACACGTACCAGACAACCACTATCTGTTAAGGAGCAATAAAATAACCCTCAAGACCGAAACAGCCATGCCCAATAAGGGCGAACTGAAAGACATACTGAGCAAACTAATAGCCCAGAAACCAAACACCAACTCGCTCGTTTTCATACCGGCAAAAACGCCGTTCAAATTACTCCGCTACAATAACAGATATCGTAAGCTAAACGAACTTCCCGACTCACTGTTACCTAAATCTATTGAGCGCCCCGTTGTCTTTGACACTATGTTGGCACAACGCAGTGCGCAAAACATGAAAAACTTCTTGTTCAACCAGGGCTACTTTTATGCAGCAGTTAAGCCTACGGTAAAATACAGAAAGAAAATGGCGTATGCTACCTACACCATTACCGCAGGCCCCAACTATGCAATCAACAAAATAATTTACGACGTAGATGACGTCAACCTGCTTAGGATCTTGTACCGTTTTGAATCAGAATCGGCTTTAAAAAAAGATAAGATTTTCACTTACAGCTTATTAGAAGAAGAAAGAAGCAGAATAACGGCTGCAATCAGGAATAACGGCTATTGGAAGTTTACTCAGGAAAATATCAATTTCAAAATAGACACAATGGACAAAGCGCTGTTCAGAAACGTAGAAAGTCCATTTTTGAATGCGGTAAATTTCATATCGGCAGATAAGACCAAGAAGAAACCCACGCTGGATATAGATGTTGTTATTCGTCTTGCCGACGATACGCTGGCGTTCAAACCATATAAAATAGGCAATGTAAACGTATACCCCGACTTTAACAGTCGCGGCGACCTTGTGGACACCAACCTCATAAAAAAAACCGTTGATAGTATTGATTTCAGATACCATACACCCTATGTTCATCCCAAAGTACTTTTTGAGCATATATATATCAACCCGGGAGCAAGCTATTCTGAAGCGGCATTCGACAAAACTTATGTAAAACTGAACGAGTTGGGTATTTTTCAGTACATAAGGCTCGAAACCCGCGAAGACCGTAAAAACAAGGGTATGCTGGATGTAAATGTATTTTTGAACCGGGCAAAAAAATACGATTTCTCCACCCTCTACGAGCTATCGAGCGGATCGACCTATGCATTGGGGCATTCTGTAGGAATAAACTTCAGAAACAGAAACTTTATGAAGGGCGCTAACCTGCTGACTATTGGCGTAAACGGCGGTATGGAGTTTTCGTACAATGAAACAATTGGTAATAACTTCTTCGACCACTTCAACAAGCTCACTGTTTATTATGGTATCCGCGCAAGCCTCGACTTCCCAAAATTTGTAGCGCCTATTGCTGCATCGCTGTTCGACAATAGCAACCTGCCACATACCATAATTGGCGGCGGACAAAACGTTATAGACAGGGTTAACTATTTCAGGCTGGTAAACACCAGCGCCAATTTTTCGTATAGCTGGCACCAAACGCAAACTAAAGTATGGGCGCTTGCGCCAGCATTCATTAATATCATCCGCCTGCCGGTTGTTACCGACTCTTTTAGAAAAGCGCTTGCCGAAAATGACTACCTAAAAAACAGCTATAAAGAAAACTTTATTGAAGGCGAAAGCATAACTTTTACCTACGACAACAATGCACGAAAACATGGCTATAATTATTCTTACATAAAATTGGGGTTTGAGGAAGCCGGCGGCGCTTTGGGTGTGGTCAATCAGTTGGGCGTAGCGCTGAATGATCTGTACAAGATAAAATATGCGCAATATGGCAAGCTCGATTTTGATGCGCGCTACTACCGCACATTACCGCACTCTGTATTTGCTTTCCGCTTTTATGGCGGCGTTGGCGCACCCTACGGACAGTCGTCTACCCTACCCTACATAAAACAGTATTTTGCAGGCGGCCCCTATAGCCTCAGGGGATGGCGCATTCGTACTTTAGGTCCGGGCAGTTACTTAGACACGAGTAAAACGGCGCGCGTAAACCAGATAGACAGAACCGGCGACATAAAGCTGGAGCTGAACAGCGAATATAGATTCCCGATAACGCCCATGTTTGCTGGCGCTGTAAAAATGAATGGCGCAGTGTTTACAGATATTGGCAATATCTGGCTGGCCCGAAAAGACGAAAGCTACCCGGGCGGCGAACTTACCTTAGCCACTTTCGGCCAAGACCTCGCCGCCGACTTTGGCGTTGGGTCGCGTTTCGATATTGCGTCCTTCCTTACCCTAAGGGTAGATGTGGCTGTGCCCGTAAAAAAACCATACGTTCACAACAATGGCGGCTGGGTGGTAAAAGATATCGATTTCGCAAATTCTACCTGGCGATCCAATAATGTCATCTTCAACATTTCTATTGGTTATCCTTTTTAGTATAGCGCCCTATATGCTGCCTACAGAATGCACACTGGCTACAAACAGGCATATACTCCCGATTTTATTAAATAACATATAGTTTACCCACCGCGCATTTGGCAAACTGAAATGTAAACCATTATCTTTGGATTCTATGCGAAATATAAAGATCATAGAAGTACGATCAGAGATAGGCGCAGGCACACGTGGCGCAAGCTTGGGCATTGACGCTATAAAGATTGCTGCGCTCGATTTTATGAGCAATCTCTTCGTAAACTTTTCGTCGGATGTAATAGAAAACGAAAACAGACTACTCTACGAACCAATTGCCTCGCCCTATGCCAAACGTATTCAGGGTATATATACGATGTACGAGCGCGTATCGAAGGCTGTATGCGAAACCGTAAAATCAGGACTTTTTCCGCTGATACTGGCGGGCGACCATAGCACTGCCGGCGCTACTATTGCTGGTCTTAGAATGGCCAAACCCAAGCGCAGGCTGGGAGTAGTGTGGATAGATGCACATGCAGATATGCACTCGCCCTACACTACGCCGTCGGGCAACATGCACGGCATGCCGCTATCTATATCGCTGGCCGACGACAATGTGGAAAACCAAATGCACAACCCCGATGCAGCCACTCTGGATTACTGGAAAAAGCTAAAAAGCCTCGGAAAAATAGAGCCAAAAATACTACCGGAGGATATTGTATTTATTGCGCTCCGCGACTTCGAAAAAGAGGAAGAAGCTATAATTAAAAAGGGCAACATCAAGGTTATTCCGGTTGCAGAAATAAGGCGCAAAGGTGTGGAGAACGTTGTAAGACAAACGTTTTTGCATCTCGCTAATTGCGACGATATCTACGTATCTTTCGATGTTGATAGTCTCGACAGTTCAATATCGCGCGGAACTGGAACACCAGTGAGCAACGGGCTAAAAGAACGCGAAGCCGAAGATCTGGTGGCAAGTTTTATGCAACACCATAAAATTTGCTGTTTCGAAATTGCAGAGGTAAATCCAACGCTCGACAAAGAAAATATGATGGCGGAAATTGCTTTCAACATTCTGCAACGTAGCGTAAACCTGCTTTTACTGAACTAATACCCGAAATAAAATATTTATAAACTAAAAGAGGTTGCCACCATTTCCGGTGCAACCTCTTTTAGTTTATAAATTCTTAGGGGTATTATTTTACAACATAAAATTTCATGCCTTTAGCCATTATTGCAACCGAATCGGGAAGGCTGATGACCTTATTACCGGGCATTTTTGTAACGCGAACATGATCTATATAAATAGTATCGCCGGGCTTTGTGCGGTCGTAAATACTTAGAGATCCGCCAGCCTCTACATCTGAAATAGCTTGTGAATACGTAGACAATGTAATCGCATTATTTGCCGTCAGCACACTCGACAGCGTGTCACCCTTGCAATATTCCGACTGAAAATCCATCATAAATTGCAGATTGGCAGCAGAATCTTCATACAGTTTGCGCTCTGCATAGCTAAAGTCGAAACTGAGCACCCTATACCTGTTGCCCAGCGAGTCATACACAGATATTCCTTGTTTCAACAAACTGTCCAAGGTTTGCTTTTTTATAGGCCCGCCGCTCAAACGCGATCTTCCCAGGTAACCCTGCGGCATAAACATCTTCTTAGGTTTCGCAGCGGACTGCGACTTCCCCCCCGACTGTGCGAGGATAGATTTAGCAACCACAACCAGACATAGAAGCAACACTATTTTCAATGTTCGGCTCATCATGTTTCAAATGTAAAAAACAAAAAGCTTAAAAAAACAAAAAAGATTCAGTTAGCAGGGCGTTCTCTTGCCGGGGCGCCACAAACAGCAATACCCTACCTTACATAGTTTACAGCGCACCATGCCATCATGCCCATACCCGTTATCATAGATTCTTCATTAATATCAAACCGTGAGTTGTGCACCGGGAATGTAAACTCTTTACCTTCCTTACTGGTGCCAATACGGAAGAAACACCCGGGCACATGATGAGTGTAAAAACTAAAGTCTTCGCCAGCCATGCGCATATCCAGCTCATGTACGTTCTCTGCGCCTACATAATCCTTAGCCCACCCCTCTGCCATAGCCGTAAGCGCCGGATCGTTGAACAAAGACGGATATCCAACAGGAATCTCAACCGTGGCCTTTGCGCCATATGCCGCACAGGTTTGTTCTGTGAAATCCTTGATCCACTGATGCGCCTCATAACGCCATTTTTCATTCATAGTGCGGAAAGTACCCAAGATTTCAACTTTGCCCGGAATAACATTTGTAGCAAACCCACCCTGTATTTTACCAAAAGTGAGTACCGATGGAATTAACGGATTACCCTTTCGCGATATAACCTGCTGCAAGCCGGTAATGACCAATGCAGATATCGCTATAGGATCGATGGTCTGGTGCGGTAGCGCCGCATGTCCGCCCTTGCCTTCTATTGTAATATATATTTCGTCGGCGCTGGCCATGTACTGCCCGGCCCTGAAACCGGTGACGCCGGTAGGTAAATGCGGGTAAACATGAAGCGCAAAAATGGCATTGGGCTTAGGGTTTTCCAGCGCTCCGTCGGCTATCATCAGGCTCGCGCCGCCGGGATGTTTCTCCTCGCCGGGCTGGAATATTAGTTTCACCGTCCCCTCCCACTCGTCTCTAAGATCATTTAGTATACGGGCTGCTCCCAGCAGGCAACTGGTATGCACATCATGACCGCAAGCATGCATAACGCCGGCGTTCTGCGACCGGTAGGGTGTGTCGTTCTCTTCTTGTATGGGCAAGGCATCCATATCAGCGCGCAAAGCAACGCAATGACTATCCGGATTTTTACCATGTATCATACCTATTACGCCAGTGCCTGCAACGCCGGTTGTGCAACTTATTCCCCACTCGCCAAGCTTAGCAGCTACAAAAGCTGCGGTTGCATGTTCTTCAAACGACAGTTCGGGATGCGAATGGATATGATGTCGGATAGCCTGCACCTCGGCAAAATAGTGTACCGACTTTTCTTTAATTATGGATAATAATGGATGTTGCATATTGGAATTATACTGTAGTGTTTAGTAAATAAAAGTAACCGGCGACGAATAAAGAATACGCCCGGTAGCTGTAGCTAAAAAGAACTAATGTTAATGACATCGGGCACTATCATACTCGGGCTGTACATTGCATTCGCTTCCCGCAACATTCCCTCTGCATCGCTGCGATTTCTGTAGTCGCCAACCTTAACCCGGAAACAGGGTGAAATATAAGTTAGGTAGGTGCGCACACCCGGAAACTTACGCATAAACTCGGCCTTTATTTTTATAGCCCTCACTCTGTCGTTGCCATTATAAATCTGCACCCTGTAGCCTTTGCCCGAATATACAGCCCCACCGGTCTTGCGGGTGGTAAGCGGTACTGCGAGCGGCGTTGGCGAATGATCTACTCCAGGCTTCACGGTAGGCGTCGCTGTTACTCCTTTAGGCGCAACGGCAACTGCTTTACCGGGTGTAGCCGGCATGGCCCTTGTTGCGGCTTCATCTATATTTGTTTTTGTAACCGGAGCCACGGGTTTTGAAACATGTTTTTTCTTGAACAATACCGACAAACGAGGGTCGGCATGAATAGCTACCCCACTGTCGGCAACGCCCTGCCCGAAGGACGCCAAAGCCACTGCAAGAAAAGGAATAAGAAACAACAAAAACTTCAAGCGCATGGCTTACAATATAAAGAAAAACGCAGAAACATCATTAACTGCATAAAGTTAAATAAATCTATTGTACGCCAAGTCGCAATTTTATGGCATACCCAACACAACTACCTATAAGCGCCATAAAAAAGCGTACAAACCTAAGTAAGTACGCTTTCATATTGTATTTCGATAATAAATTAAACTTTCCTGTTCTAACCCCTATTTTTCGCCGTTTCTCTATACTCGCGCATTATTTGCAAACTTGCAGAGCAACCCAATCTGGTAGCCCCGGCATTGATCAACTCCATAGCAAACTGATAAGTGCGTATGCCGCCCGATGCCTTTATACCTATACGCTTTGGCAAGTGTGCGCGCATGAGGCTGACAGCATGTACCGAAGCGCCCTTGTCGGCATAACCGGTAGAAGTTTTCATAAAATCGATATCATAATTACTATATAACTGACAACCTGCTATCAGTTCATTGTCGGTAAGCATACCACTCTCCACAATAACCTTAATGACTTTCTGCGACTCATATACCGGCTTCAAGCAAGCTACTATTTCATCTTCAAGATACTTCATGTCGCCGCTTTTCAGGGCGCTCAAATTGATAACCATATCTACTTCGTCAGCGCCCTTTCTGATAGCTTCTTCTATTTCAGCCACCTTTTCGGTTATAGTATTGAACCCATAGGGGAAACCGATAACCGTAGCAACCTTTACTTTAGATCCTTTCAGTAGTTTTTTAGCATCCACCACAAATTTAGGTGGAATACATACAGCATAAAATCCTTCTTCCGAAGCTTCAACACAAACCTTATCAACCTCCGAAGCCGTGGTTGTTTGTTTGAGCATGGTATGATCTATGTACGAGGCAAGATTAAACGACATTGTTAGCTTTATGAATTAAGGAATTGAAGTAGTGTTGGCCAACCAGTTTTGCCAATGCAAAACTGGTTGTAATATTTTGGTGGCTGCCTTCCTAACCACTAACCGCTGTGCTAATTTATAGCGCCAGCTACGCGAGGGCCTTCACAATTTCTTGTGCAAATTCGCTGGTTTTCAGCAAGGTTGCATCGTTCATCAGATTGTAAAAGTCTATCGTTACGCGCTTACGCATAATGGTTTCAGACAAAGCGCGCTCAATATTATCGGCCGCTTCCTGCCATCCCATATACTCAAGCATCATAACGCCGCTCAGCAACAGCGACGAAGGATTCATTGTATTTGTATTGGCAAAACGCGGAGCTGTACCGTGGGTTGCTTCAAAAACTGCATGTCCGGTGATATAATTGATGTTAGCGCCCGGAGAAATGCCGATACCGCCCACTGAAGCAGCAGCAGCATCTGAAATGTAATCGCCATTCAGATTCAGAGTAGCAACTACCGAATAATCCTGAGGAGCAAGCAACAACTGCTGCAAGAAATTGTCAGCAATTACGTCTTTAACAATCAACTTACCCTGCGCTTCGGCTTTCTTCATTCTTGCATTCGCTTCTTCTTCGCCCTGCGTTTTCTTAGCTTTTTCCCACTGTCCCCATGTGTATACCATATCGCCAAATTCGCGTTCGGCAAGGTCGTAGCCCCATTGTTTGAAACCACCTTCGGTAAACTTCATGATATTTCCTTTGTGCACTAAAGTCAGCGATGGCAACTTACGCTCTATAGCATATTTGATAGCCGAACGAACCAAACGCTCGCTACCTTCTTTAGATACAGGTTTTATACCAAAAGCCGAGGTTTCGGGGAAGCGTATTTTTTTACCAGCGCCCAACTCATCGGTCAAAAAGGTGAGTAGCTTCTTTGCCTCCGGTGTTCCGGCGGCCCACTCTATACCTGCATATATATCTTCTGTGTTTTCTCTGAAAATCACCATATTTGTGTTTTCCGGACGCAACACCGGAGAAGGTACGCCCTTATACCACTTTACGGGGCGCAAACACACATACAGGTCAAGTTCCTGACGCAAAGCCACATTAAGCGACCTGATACCGCCGCCAACAGGCGTAGTAAGCGGACCTTTTATAGAAACAAGGTACTCGCGAGCTATATCCAACGTTTCCGCTGGCAGCCATTCGCCTGTTTTATTATATGCTTTTTCACCGGCAAGAATTTCTTTCCATTCTATCTTACGGGCGCCGCCATATGTTTTTTCTACTGCTGCATCAAGAATCATTTTGCTTGCAGACCAAACATCTGGTCCGATACCATCACCTTCAATAAACGGAATAATAGGAAAATCCGGAACTTTCAACAGCCCGTCTGGGCCCATGGTTATCTTCTGGGGAGTCATCTAAGTTTTTTAGTTAATTGTCCACAAAGTTAACATTTTGCAGCAAGCAGGCAACTGTAATAGGCTCCGAATTAAAAATATAAGACGCCACAAAATACTATGCGCCAAACGCATAGTATTCCGCTTTTGCTCAATCATTTACAAACGCACTGTACTACACCCACCATCGCCAGAATAGCGCATTCAATGCCAGAGACATTAACAAATTACTCGGGCTTAACAAAATGGCAAATGACGCGCCGCCAACGTCATTTTTATAAAAAAATAAACTTACCTTATCTGCAATAATGTGTATTTTCCACCTCATGAAAAGATTGTTGATTTTCTTATTGCTGTTGTTGTCTACAATATGCCGCGGTCAGTCTGACGACACGCTCGTATTGTTACTTGCACAAAAGAAAGTCTATGGCGAAAAGGAAAGTGAATCCGAAAAACATAAACGCTGGAAATTTACCATTGGCGACTCCGCCAACATGGCCTCGCCCAACTACAACGACGCACACTGGCCTTTGGTGAATCCTGAACTGAACGAGCTAACGCCGGGCTACGAAAAATATGCTTCTTTCAATTCTATAGGTTGGTTCCGCCTGCAATTGAGAATCGACACATCGCTGATCAACAACCCGCTTGCCCTTAAAATGAAGCATTATGGCGCTTCCGAGATTTACCTCGACGGCAAGAAACTTGGAGGGTTTGGTATAATAGCTCCCGGCGAATTAGCTGAATATATCAACCCAAGCGGCCAACCGTTTGTGATATCCCTACCCGACACACAAACCCACACCCTGGCAATACGCTATGCCGCTTTCCCTAAAAATAGGCTTCGGACAAACTTACAGAACTCACAAAACGGCATTATAGTCAGTATTGCGCCCGCCAACCCGGTTATTAGCTACTTTTTTCAGCAAATGGCCATCATCAGCATAGTAACGCTGAGTATGTTCGGTATTTTTTTAGCGCTAACGCTACTGCACTTATTTCTGTATCTCTATTACCGGCTATCAAAATCAAGCATCTACTTCTGCCTGTTCTCCTTCTCGTTGGCGCTTGTATTTCTCTTTATTTTCCTCATTACTTATTTCCAAGACCCGGCTACAATTTTATCTTGCACATACTATTCAATGTATGTAGCTGCGGCCATTTGCTTTTCGCTCAGCGGATTTATAAATGAACTCTTTTCTAAATCAAAAGTCAGGTTTTACATTATCACAGCGCTTTGCGTTGCCAGTCTGGCCTCACTCGAATTCTCTGAAGAAATGGGTTCGGTATTGCCAATAACAATGGTGGTGAGCGTAGCCTTAGAAGCTCTGGTACTCACCACTTTAGCTATAGTAAGAAAAACGCGCGGGGCTTGGATTATAGGCGGCGGTATATTGCTATTTGCTGCTTTTGTACTTATCATTTTCATTCAGTCGATGACGGAATCGGGTATTACACTCAATTCCAGTACGCTTCTTGGCGAAATACTGCTCCTGCTGGGCGCGTTAGGCGTTCTTTGCATTCCCATATCTATGGCGGTATACCTTGCCTGGAATTTTGCTTCGGTTAGTAAAGACCTTAAAAGGCAACTCGAACAAGTGAAACTGCTTTCTGAACAGGCGCTGGAACACGAACAGGAAAAGAAAAAAATACTGGAAGAACAAAATGAAATGCTGGAACGCGAGGTGGCAAAGCGCACCGCAGAGGTAGTAGCGCAAAAGGAAGAAATAGAGAAACAACATACCGAATTGAAATCTGAAAAAAAGAAATCGGACGATCTGTTGCTCAATATTCTTCCCGACGAAATTGCTGAAGAATTGAAAAACAAAGGTTACTCAGACGCGCGCAACTTCAACAACGTATCGGTACTATTCACAGATTTCGTAGACTTTACGGTGGCGGGCGAAAAGATGAATGCTAAGGAGCTGGTGGGCGAATTGCACACTTGTTTCAAAGCCTTTGATGAGATCATTACAAAATACAATATTGAAAAAATAAAAACAATAGGAGACGCCTACATGGCCGTATGCGGCCTACCGGTAGAACAACCCGACCATGCAGAAAAAACTGCACTGGCCGCGCTGGAAATACTCGAGTTTATGGAAAACCGGCAACGTGTAATGCAACATAAAACGTTCAGAATTCGCATAGGCCTGCATACGGGCGGCGTAGTGGCGGGCATAGTAGGCGTCAAGAAATTTGCTTACGACATTTGGGGCGATACGGTAAATACTGCCGCCCGAATGGAACAGACCAGCGAACCGGGACGCATTAACTGCTCAGAAAACCTCTACGACCTTATTAAAGACCGCTTCGACTGCACGCCGCGAGGCAAAATAAAAGTTAAAAACAAAGGCGAAATGAATATGTATTTTATCAACCACTTTAAACCATAACAATGCCGAATATCCTGCAACAACAATTTGGCAACATAGATATTTACCTTTTCGACAGCTTGCTAAAAGGCGACTACGATAATTGCAAAAAGATAGCAGACCTTGGTTGCGGCGGCGGTAGAAACATCGAGTATTTCTTAAAATCTGGCTGCGAAGTGCATGGCTGCGACCTTCTACCAACGGCAATAGAAACAGTAAAGGAACTGTCTGCGCGGCTTGCTCCAGACAACAGTCAGAACAACTTCACAACAGCCGACCTGACCAATCTGCCATTTGAAACTAACGCTTTTGATTTGGTAATATGCAGCGCTGTTTTGCACTTTGCCAATAACAAAACGCACTTTGAAGCTATGCTTGCAGAGGCATGGAGGATAGTAAAACCCGGCGGATTTTTCTTTGCCAGACTGGCGTCGACAATAGGGATAGAACATTTAATAACCGACTTGGGCAACAACAGATACCTGCTGCCAGACGGCAGTGTACGATATCTGGTAGATGCAACGATGCTAAAAAACTATGCAACGCAACTAAACGGCAGAATGCACGAACCAATAAAAACAACCAACGTTGATAACCTACGCTGTATGACCACATGGCGCATGAAAAAGCCGGACTAACTTATGAATAATGTAAGTAGCGAAAACGAAGCGCAATTGCGAAAAACAATAGCAACGCTGACGCCTATACCCGATGCCGATTGGGCAATGATAGCGCCCTACCTCAGGGAAACAACAATAACAAGGGGCGAAAGATGGGTGACGGAAGGCGAAAAAGCCAAAGATGTGGGCATGATAATATCGGGTAGCATGCGCCACTATTACACGAAAAACGACGAAGAAAAAACAACCTATTTCTACTTCGAGCATGCGCTGGTAAGCGCCTACATAAGCTGTATCACAGGCGCGCCGTCGGCGCTGAGCATTGAGGCGCTTACAGACACACGACTGATCGTTTTTCCATACGCACGTCTGAAAGAAGCATACAAAACAAGCATAGTATGGGAACGTTTCGGCAGATTGATAGCCGAATGGGCAATGACCGGACTGGAAGAACGCATGGTAGCCCTACTGACCCAAAGCCCGGAAGAACGATATATTGCGCTGCTAAACAGCGCTAAAACGAAAATTTTAGAACGAATACCTCAACAACACATTGCCAATTATCTGGGCATTACTCCCGTTAGCCTAAGCAGAATCAGAAGCCGAATTCACAAAAAATAAATCGGCCATCCTACCTGCATTTTCAAATACTGAATATACACTTCGTTTAGGCAAATCGGAATTCTAAACAACTAAATGAATAAAAAGCGCATACATAAGCCATTACCCTTAAGTTTTCTAAAAAATATCGCCCAAAAACAGTCGAAATTATTAATAACTGATATCAATCGGCTCTTGTTGATAAAAAAAATGGTAGCTTGCAGTCATTAAAAGGAATCTTTACCACAAATACAAAAAAACAAAAACATGGATACCTCAAAAATGATTACAGCTTATTGCTTGAAGACAAAGGAAAAAAATGTTCCGATGCAGGAAGCAGTAATTACAAGAACCGCGAAAGGCGGATACATGGCATCGGGTCACGATGGCAAAGGCAATAAAATGGCTGCAATAATGAACGAAGCCAAAGCATTGCAAGCTATTGCCGATGGTGTAGCTACTAAAGGATTCTAATCTTTTTTATAAGATACCCCGATTGTAATCCCTATACTTCTGGAATAGGGATTACAACACAAATAAGAAAACACAAACTCTCGAATGAACTTTAGGTGAATTTGTGTTTTTTTTATTTAAAAGAAATTCCACTTCCCATTACGCCAAATAGCAACCAGCTAAGTGCGATTTAGCAAACTTTTACATACACTGACTCGGCTATTTTAGCTTATTTTAGCTAATAATTTCATCTGCTTTAGTACAATGTTATGCGCAAGTTGGCCTTTTATATCCTTTCGGTTATTTTTTTTCACCAAAATGTTTCCGCGCAAATAAAGCCTGCCGAGGGCGCCCTACTCCACTATCGTGTTGTGCCAATTTCAATACCTGCTGTTGCCGACGCAAAACGATATAGATTCGAAATCGCAAAGGGTCATTATAACAATTTAGATTCTTTCAGAAAAAACATTTGCACCTATACTGAAAGCGCAGACAACCATGCAATAGCAGAAGCGCCTGCCTGGGGCGCAGAATATACATGGCGCGTAACAGGGACCGGCAATAACGACAAAAGCGCAGGCGCCGAGCTACATCATTTCAGCACAGACTTGCTGCCCAACATAGATACAAACATCACACGGTGCAGAATACTGAAACAAGCTACGACATATACCGACGCCTACTTTTTCTCAGACGGCGCAAGAACGCTGTATGACATGAAGGGGAATGCGGTATGGCATGTGCCCAACAAAGAAGAATTTCTTAACGAACGGCTGGAAATGCGCGACCTGAAAACGACGCCGCAGGGAACCATCACTTTTTTGCTGGTAGACAAAGCGTATGAAATAAATTACGAAGGGGATATTTTGTGGCGCGGCCCCAACAAAGGCGATGTGAGCGGAGACACCCAAGAATACTACCACCACGAACTAACGCGCCTGAAAAACGG
This sequence comes from uncultured Flavipsychrobacter sp., assembly GCA_964561325.1. Lineage (GTDB taxonomy): Bacteria > Bacteroidota > Bacteroidia > Chitinophagales > Chitinophagaceae > Nemorincola. The sequence continues at coordinate 16,861 of CAZLPE010000016.1, read as the reverse complement.
CCACTACATGACTCTGGGTAATGAGATGGTACCCTGTAAATTGCCCAACGGTCAAAATACACTATTCGAAATAGGCAAACCAGCAAATCCCGGCGCTGCAAATCAGGTAAAACCTGTGCCTTTTGGTACGGTAATAGAGTACGATGAGCACAACAATGTAGTATGGTCGTGGAAGTCGTCGCGCTACTTCAAAGGTTCTGACCTTGTCAACTATCGGAAGCTATGGGGCCGCCCCGACTACAGCGCGCACGAAAACTCTTTCTATCTCGATGAAGAGCAGGGTTTACTCTATGTTGGCTTCAGAAATATCAGCCGGATAGTGAAAATAAAATATCCGGAAGGAAATGTAATGGGCTATATAGGCAATACATATACATCTGCCGACCCTGATCCCGACCCGCTGCGCGGCTACTTTTGCAGGCAACATAGCGCCCGCAGATCTCATAAAGGCTATGTGTACTTGTTTAATAATAACACCTGCGATACCGGCGCCATTTGCAAAATAGTAATGCTGAAAGAAAGCGCCACACCAACAGCCAAACCCGAAAAGAAATGGGAATACGAATGCACTATTGAGGGCCTTGAAAAAAAGCCAATATCTAAATTTCAGTTTCCAACCGGCGGCAATGTGGTAGAAATGCCTGACGAAAGTCTTTTTGTATCTATGTCGAGCACGTATACAAAGACATTCATTGTAGGGCTTGATAAAAAAATACGCTGGAGCGCTGTGCACGAAAGATGGAATGCGCCCGAAAAAAAATGGGATATGATATATCAATACCGCGCAAGCATCATTAATAACCGCAAAGAACTGGAACACCTGATAATGCAACAACCGGTAAAGGGTCAGTAGACTAAATAAAAATACAACGCCACTGTTAGCGCAGATGTATGCTAACAGTGGCGTTATTTTTTAAACAATTTATTTCCCAACCGGAGCTGGCGACATAGACGTGCCTGGCTTAGGCTTGGTGCCTTCATATTTTGCATATTGCTCGGGCGTAAGCGCTGTTTTAAAACGCATATCCTTGGCCATTTCCATTTGTGCAGCCTGACCTGTACCTATAACACCGCCATTAGCAGTACCGGTTTGCTGTTGTTTCCAGTAGTCCAGCTCAGCTTCGTACACTGCCTTAGTCTGAACATCGTTAAGGTTTAAGAATTTCGCATATCCTTTAGAACGGCCTTCAGCCATTTTTTCAGGACTTACATTGTTTGCATTTGTAGGGGCAGCTTGTGCAGCAGTCGCTTTTTTAGCGCTCTGGGCAAAAGAAATTACTGAACCGGCTGCAAGGATAGCGCAGGTAAAAATCAACTTTTTCATATTCTGAATTTTAGAGTTTGCATTTTAGAAGCCCTAAATTAAAGTATATTTATCAAAAACAGACAAAAGCAATAATTATTTTTCTCACATAATGCCCATATCAAAGGCTAAGAACGTATTATTCTGGTGTACGCCAAGATACAAACCACAAGTAGCGCAACGCTACATCAATTTAAAGTTAATAACTATTTTACATTTTACGCATTAGAGTTCATAATCTACCAAATACCTACTGCATCGCGGCGCTATTACTAATAGCAACACTGGTGAAAAATATTTTTTCAGTACACGCGCTTAATTACTTAAAGTCTGTATAGAGTAGATATTTCTTCCTTATTTTTTTGAATGCAGCGATATCTTTTGCCCAGCTTTTTCTTATGTCAGCCTCAGCAACACCCGATTTTATTTGCTCGTCCAGCTTATCTGTTCCGGCCAGTTTTTTGAAAAAAGGGGTGAAAAATTTCGCCTTATCCGGATAGGCATTGTATGCTGCCAACACCCATTTCAACTGAAATTTTCGGTCTATCTCCTGTAGCGCTTGTTCGTCGGTAACGCCCACAGCCATACCAAAACACTCTTTATCCTCGTACATAGGGCTCTTGGCGCCATAGCCGCTATGTGGTGTAAAGCTGTAGGTATACTTGCCCTTTAGTTCAGGACTGCCAAATTGCTGAAAAGGCTTGTCTGTGCCGCGCCCTACACTGATAACGGTTCCTTCGAACATACAAAGCGAAGGATAGGCATAAACGGCCGCCATATTGCGCAGATTGGGCGACGGTGCAACCGGAAGACGATACAAACTGTTGTGATTGTAATTGTCGCATTTAATCACAGTCAGTTTCAGATCGGCTGCATTTGCTATCCAACGCTCCCCCACAAGCATTTTAGCATATTCGCCTACCGTCATTCCATAAACAATCGGCACGGATTGCATACCCACAAACGATTTGCAGCTCTTATTGAGAACCGGCCCATCTACATAAAAGCCATTGGGATTTGGCCTGTCTAAAACTACAATCTGTACTTTGTTTTCGGCGGCGGCTTCCATGCAGTATTCTAATGTAGAAATATAGGTATAGAAACGCACACCCACATCCTGAAGATCATACACCAACATATCTATTCCTGCAAGGTCGTCGGCAGTCGGTTTTTTGTGCGCGCCATACAGCGAAATTACCGGCAGTCCCGTAAGGCTGTCTTTGCTATTGTCTATATGGGCGCCGGCATCCTCATTCCCTCTGAAACCATGCTCCGGCACAAATATCTTACGCACATCTATGTGCTTGCTTATCAGCAAATCAAGTAACGAAACAGCGCCTACTTTGGCGGTTTGGTTGATAATTAGCGCAACTCTTTTCCCGTTTAGCAAGGGCAAGTATTGCTCTGTTCTTTCGTCGGCAGGTGTTATCGTTGTATCGCGTTTGGCGGCATAAACCGGTTGCAGGGTCAAGAGCAACAAAAGAAGTGCAAAAGCGCTTATACGTCTGTTGTGCATAAATGATGTCAAAATTTCCCTAAAGGTAACTCCCTGTTTAGTGTTTTGCTGTAACTTGCATGCTTTATTTAATTTCACAAACAAATTTTATGCAACAAGTAAAAAAGGGCGACAAAGTAAACGTCCACTACCATGGCACATTATTAGACGGTTCTACCTTCGATAGTTCTGCCGGCCGCGAGCCGCTGCAGTTTATAGTGGGCAATGGCCAGGTTATCAAGGGTTTCGACGACGCTCTTTTGGAAATGACAATTGGCGAAAAGAAAAAAGTGAATATACCTGTTGAACATGCATACGGACACCGTAACGACGATATGATGATGGAATATCCAGTAAGTGATTTTCCGGAAGATATGACGCCGGAAGTGGGCATGGAGTTACAGATGGGCGACAATCAAGGCAATGTTTTTCAAGTTATCATTACAGAAGTTAATGACGAAACAGTATTGCTCGACGCCAACCATCCGCTCGCTGGTCAAGACCTGATCTTCGATATTGAATTGGTTTCTATCGGTTAATAACAGCCGACTACATAATAAAAAAAGAGCGCTAAGTCTTACGATTTAGCGCTCTTTTTTATGTGCTGTTGTTTTAGTTCTTGGTTATTGTTACCGACTGCTTTTTGTTGCCATCGGCATCCCATGCCTGGAGCAAATAAACACCGGGGGCAACGCTGCCCATATTGTAGGTATTAACGCCATCGCTGGTTATTGTCCACAATTCGCTTACCATACGGCCAGCTAAGTCGCAAACGCTTACTTTGTCGTTTTTAGCAAGACCAGCAACGTTGAACGTACCGGTAATAGGATTAGGATACACCTGCATGGAAGCGCCCATTGCTACTGTGTTAACGCTTACAGGAGAGTAGGTTTTGCGTACGCGCTGGTTGTTAGCGTCGGCCACAAATATATTGCCGCGTACATCTACGGCTACTGCATATGGGTTGTGCAGATTGGCGCCGTTTACAGGGCCAAGATCGCCGCCAAAACCAACAGTGCCATTACCTACTACGGTGCTTACCATACCAAAAGTATCTATTTTACGAACCACATTGTTAAGCGCATCGGCTACAAAAAGGCTACCGAAAGTATCAACCGCTATTCCCTTGGGCGCATTAAATTCGGCAAACAATGCTGTACCGCCGTCGCCATTGTATCCATAGGTACCGGTGCCGGCATAGGTGGTAATCTCTCTCGTAGACGATATTTTGCGGATTACATTATTACCAAAGTCGTTTACATACACATTACCATAACGGTCGGCTGCCACTGCAAACGGAGAGTCGAGGGTAGCTGCCGTTGCCGGACCGCCATCGCCGCCATAACCGCGCACTCCTGCCGTGCCTGCATAGGTAGATATTTTGCCCAGCGAGTCCACTTTGCGAATCACATGGTTGCCGGCTTCTGCGATATACAGATTGCCTCTACCATCCAGCGCAATATGATAGGGCTGCCTCAGCTTAGCGGCTGTGGCTGCGCCGCCGTCGCCGCTGTAGCCCCATGTGCCCGTACCTGCTACGGTAGATATAATACCTAAAGTATTTACTTTGCGCACCACCGATGCAAGTGCATCGGCTATGTATACATTGCCTGCTTTATCCACAGCTACGCCGCTCGGCGATATTTTTGCTGTGCTGCCCAGTGTGCCGTCGCCTGTATTGCCTTGAACCCCGGTTCCTGCTATTGTGGTAATAACATTTGATGTATTTACCTTACGCACTCTGCTATTATAGTAGTCTTGTATATATACATTACCTGCCAGATCCACAGCCACGCCAAAAGGACCGCTGAGTTCTGCCTCCGGTGCGCTCCAACCATCGCCGCTAAACCCTGCCGTACCTTTACCCGCAAATGTTTTTATTCTCTGCACTTGCGCTTGTAAAGAAGTAGACAAAGCAAACACAGAAAAAAGCAAAATGGAAACTCTATATTTCATACTGATTCTTTGGTTCAAATATAACATAATTTCTTTTCCCCGAAATAGCATTTAATTTTTTGTGCCGCATCACAGCGGTTGCGAGCCCTATAACCCAGTTGCGGGCAAGGGTAACGACCAACTGTAAATGCCGATGCGTGTTAGCTACAAAGCGCTAAAAACAGCCATTATTTTACCCCGGCATTAAATATGTGTTTCACCTCATCGGCAAGGCGGCGCGCCCATACTGCATATTCTTTGCCAGATGGATGCAGCCCGTCTTCGGCCAAAAACGTTGCATCAGCAGCATTGTTGCGCGTGCTTTCGGTAATCTCTATGAAGTTGCAACTATGCGCCAACGCAATTTCCTTGCATGCGCCATTATAACCATCTATCTCGACGGCAATCTGCGCCCTGTCTTTTCCTTCGGCAAACGGCGTTACCCCCCAATCTGGTATAGAAAGTACAAATACATGATTCGGCTTATTGCCGGCAAACGCAATTGCCTGCCGCAACAATTGCTCAAATTCATTGCGGTAGTCGGCTACGCTCCTTCCCCGGTATTGATTGTTTACGCCTATAAGTAGGGACACAAAAGTGTACACGCCTGAAATATTGCGCTCACGAATAGCCGCGGCAAGTTCGTCGGTTGTCCAACCCGTAGTGGCCACAATGAGTGGCTCAGCGCAAGTAAAATGTTCTTTATTCAGCAATTCCACCGTCTGGTGAGGAAAATTCTCCTTCATCGCTACCAGCTCCCCAATGGTGTAGGAGTCGCCAAGCGCGAGATATGTATTAGTCGTCATTTTGGTTGTTTTTGTATTTTGTGCCCCGGTATGCGGAATGGCTAAAAATAACATAATTGAGGTAAATAACAGTGTAGAGCGCATAAGTAATCATGTACGCAATGGAGCGGTACTTGGTTTGCAGCATGGTTTATTGTGCCTCCAGCCTTTGTAAACCCGCTTTTGCTTGCTGATCTATCGAATTCTGAAAATCGTGCTCCGGCATAGCAAGGCACTCTTTGTACTTTGCTATCGCCTGGCTTCTCAGCCCGGTTTGTTCCATTATAAGCCCCATATGCAGCGCTGCGCGGGCGGCAAACTGCTCCGGCCTACCCTTCCCGGCGTTTATTGCCAACTCGTAGCGTTCCAAAGCCTTCATAAATACGCCTGTCTCCTGATAGGCGCGCCCCAACCTGAAATTATACTCCGCCCGAGCAGCAGGGGTATTCAGTTGCGACTGGTCTATACCATTGAGCAAGGCTAAAGCCCTGTTATAGTAACCGCCCTCTATCAGCAACCGGGCCTGCAACAATGGCTGTAGCGGCCAAGCTATGACAACGGCAAATTTCTGCGCCTGCTTATCTACATCCAGCCGCGCGCTCCCGTTTATACCTGCCTGCCTCCGGCAATATTCCGCATGGTTTCTGTTGCCGGACAGATAGGCGGCAAATGCCATTTTTTGCCAGCAGTCTTTTATATATCCGTCGCCCTTGTTCTTTCGCAAATACTCCTTAAAACTCGCCTCGCAACTCATATCTAACCGGGTAAGCATCGCTATGCCCATCTGATAATCAAAAACCGGATAGTCGGTATAGTGCGGCTCGTGCGATACTGCATTCAGCGCATCGGTTACAAACTCCGCCTTTCTATAGTCTAACCCTATTGTTGCCTTTACGTAGGCCTGCAACAGATTGCCGCGCTCTGCAAAGTTTGGGCCGCTCACAAAATTCCAAACCTCCTGCTGCCTGCCGCCGATATAAAAACAAGTAAAAAGATAATACAAACGCGCTTCGAGATACATAGGCTGTTGTTCGGTATGCGTATTCACAAAACGCTCCAGTTGGCCAATGCCGGTTTTTACATCTCCGTTCATTCCAAATATAGACGCCACCCATTTGTAGCTGCCGGGCAACGACCCTACTACCGCCTGACGCAACCCGCCAAACACTGCATTGTACTCAAAATCGGGAAACATACGCTGGTTTTCGTTGAGCAAGGCAAATGCGCGGCGAAAACGCGCCGCGGCCTTCAGCTTGTCGCCCAACTGAAAACTAACCATTGCCCAACGCAGGTTAACGCCCGCGAGGCAAAAACGGTACCATGGCGATTTGCTATCGCCCTGCTCAAGCCTGTTTAACCGCAGTTCCAGATTGGGCTTTCGCAGATCATAATCTTGCCTGTTGCAATGAATTAACAAGCGCAAACAATCGTCATAGTCCGACAGATACGTTGCCATCAAATTACCGGGATTTGTTTGGCGCTCCCTTTCAAGCAGCGCTTTCGCTTCGTCGAAATGCAACGACATCAGCATCTGGTAAGCATTGCAGCAGTTGGCAGTGTATTGGTACGTATTATCTGTAGCTAAAACATGATTCGCGTTAAAAAACAACGCCGATACCAAAACAATAAATAAAAGGCATTGCCTCATGGCATAAAGGTAAATGGCAACGGGCATTAATGTGTTAAGGATTCCAAAATAAACGACCACTCTTAACAACGTGGCACGATTATAGCCTTTTTTTGTGATATTGAGGGTAAATTCATACCTTTGACAAAATTTTCAACACACTAAAAATTAAGTCTATGAAATCATTCAAACAAATCGCATTGGGCGCAATACTTGCTGTATCATCAGTAGGCGCTATTACCTACACATCATGCACAAA
>CAZLPE010000016.1:0-9357 GCA_964561325.1 uncultured Flavipsychrobacter sp. | reverse complement strand
TTGTTTTCTTTCCGCCTTTTTTTGCCGCTTCGGCTGCTTCCATTTCTTTTGCTTTCTCCATAGAGTCTGCCTGAGCCTTAGCCTGTGCAGCAATGGTAGAATCAGCCTTAGCTTTCTCCATTCTGTCGTGCTCTTCCATGGTTGCTTTTATTGTTGAGTCCATCTGCGCCTGGGTAGGACCTTCTTGTTTTTTCTCTTCGCCGCCGCATGATGCCAGCAAAATAGCTGCGCCAGCAAGTAAAAGGAATTGTTTTTTCATTTGTAGTACGATTTTAAGTTTCGGCAAAAATATTGCTATTATCTCAGAACTTACAAAGTTTGTTGGAAATTTATGATATACTGCGTATCAATGCGGGTTATGCCATACAGTTCATAAATCCATCAAAAAAACTAAACGCTAATGATGTTCAATCCCCCCAACTTTGGTTGCAGGATAATTGTGTAACGTTGTTTTTTACAAACAAGTATATTTGTTAGCTCGCTTCAACTACCTGCTTTATAATGAAACACTTTCTTTCGCTTTGCTCGTTTATTGCTGTCGCCGCCATTGGCGCAACATCTTTTCTGCCATCGTGCAATCGCGACCGTTGCGAAGGGGTATTTTGTAAAAACAAAGGAGCCTGCATCAATGGCGAATGCCAGTGTCACGACGGCAGCGGCGGCTACAATTGCGACACTGTGTACAAACTACTGCTTGCCAACACCTATAAAGGCACAATCAGAGATAATTCGGGCGCCTTCTACTATAACCACAAAGTGAGTTTTTACGCTATAAACGACACTTCGCTCACAGAAATGATCATCGACTGGAAAACCAGCGCAGACAGCATAAAGTACAGCCTACCTGCTGTATTTTCCCAAATCAGTCGTTTTCGCGCTACTATTTACATTCCGCCAATAGTGGTTGGCAATTACGCTCTTGAAGGATCTGGGACTATCACCTCAGACAGTGTTTCGCTCACCATCACCGAACAACCTACTGTGGGCGGAGCCGGGCTGCAATACACATTCCTCAACCTAAAAAAACAATAAGCTGCAACAGCAAAAATGCTATAGCAGCTTATCAATTATACCCAGACGGGCAACTACTTATTGCTCATCTGTATATCGTTCACAATACTCCGCTTACCCGATGGCGTTATTACAATAGTCTTAAAATCTATTGTTTTATCCTTGGGTATGTTCAACGTTGCAGGACCGGTATACAGCAAGTCTGTTTCACGAGGCTGGTAGCCGTCTATAGTAAAGTATATTTTGGCGCCCTCTACAAGCGGCGTTAGTTCTATTTTAAACTTGTCGCCTATCGCTACGGTATCGGATGCGCCCACTGGTTCGGGTACGCGATAGTTGAAACCAGCCGCTTCCAGTTTGGGCAGGTGTTTCGCTACGCGCTGTTCAGAGAAGTTTTTATAGTCTTTATTGGCTTTAGGCGTCCATGCTATTTCAGACAAAGCCAGCATACGAGGCAGCAGCATATACTCCGCCTTTGCATTAGTGGCTATATATTCTGTCCACAAGTTGGCCTGCACACCCAGTATGTGTTTTTGCTGTTCCTTGTTCAGGGCTGCCGGCACAGGGTCGTAAGCATAGGTTTTAGCCAGCGGCGCAAAACCGCCAATAGACAGGGGCTCCTCTTTCGACTTGCTCTGCGCATGGTCGAAATACAGACCGCCGCTTCCCGGCGTCATAATTACATCATGACCCAGTTGCGCCGCTGCTATGCCGCCTGCCTCGCCGCGCCAGCTCATTACCGATGCGTTGGGCGCAAGACCGCCCTCCATTATCTCATCCCAACCTATCAGGCTACGACCTTGCGAATTGACAAATCGCTCAATAGTGCGAATGAAATAGCTTTGCAGTCCGTTTTCGTCGCGCAATGCAGAATCCACAATCAGTTGACGACAAAACTCCGACTTCTTCCACGCATCCTTTGGACACTCGTCGCCGCCAATGTGTATATACTTGCCGGGGAACAACAACATTACTTCGCGCAATATGTCTTTCAGCGCTTTAAAGGTCTCTTCGTTGGGGCAAAGCACATCCTTAAACTCGCCCCAGGTTTCTGCCACTTTGTAGGTTTGCGTCGGGTCGCAGCTCCATTCCGGGTATGCAGCTACCATTGCGCGGCAATGTCCGGGCATTTCAATTTCCGGAACAATGGTAATATACCTTTCGTTGGCATAAGTCACAATATCCAATATCTGGTCTTGCGTATAAAACCCGCCGTAGGGCGTATTATCGTACACATCGGCGTCGCCGCCCTTTATTTTACCCACAAGCGTCTGCGCGCGCTTGCTGCCCACCTCTGTAAGTTTGGGATACTTTTTTATCTCTATACGCCAGCCCTGATCGTCGGTCAGGTGCCAGTGAAAAAAATTGAGCTTATAAGCCGCCATCAGATCAATGTACCGCTTAATAAAGTCGACATCAAAGAAATGCCTGCTTACATCCAGATGCATACCGCGATAGCTAAAGCGAGGATTGTCGTGAATGAGGGCGCAGGGTATATTGGCATAACCGGGGTTGGTTGTCTTACGCATGAGTTGTAGCAGCGTTTGCAATCCGTAAAAATAGCCCGAACCGCGTCCGTTGAGTTGCACTTTGGTTTCGGCTACCTCCAGTTCATAACCCTCCGCCGGCAATTCGCCCTTGAAGTTTTGAGCAAGCATGATGGAGTTTTTCATATCCCACCGCTTACGATCTACGGTATTGATGTCTGTAACTGTGTTGGAATAACCCGCCTGACGCAAAAGTCCCTTAAATATGCGCACCGACTTGTTATCGGGCGAATCCACAAGAATTATGGTTTCCGGTGTAAAATGAAAAACGCCCTTGGTCTTTTTTACGCTTACCGGAGCAGGTATTATGCCCATATAGGGATCCTCCTGAGCAAATGCAGGCGCAGAAAATGCCAAGGCTATCAAAAACAATATCTTTTTCATATGCTTAATTATTTTATTGCTACGAATTGCTTTTTTACATTCCAGCCCTCTACACTTACCTCCATCTTTCTGGTCTTAGCCGGATTGCAGATCAAAACTATCTTTTTTCGTTCGCCCGGCAGCAAGGTAATATAATTGTCGCTGCCAAACATGGGTAGTATTCGTTCCTTGGTATCGGCGTCTACCAGCGCCAGCCTGTTGAAAAACGCTACTGTATTCCTCCCCCATGGCATAGTGTGCGATACGTTTTCTACTGTTACCTCCACACTATCCGTTCCCTTATGCGTTGCAAAGATACTAATATTGGCTTGGTCCATTTTACTTAGCCAGGAATAATCTCCGGACGAAGATGGTAGCGTGTATATGTTTTCATCAAGCACAGTATCGCCGCGCCCTAAAAGCGAAAGTTGCAAAAACAGCCCCTCCTTTTCTGTACGCAGCGGCAAACGCTTGGGCAAACGCGCGTAGTTGTCGCAACTATTGGCTGATAGCCGCGTAATCTGCTCTATTTTCTCCTCCGTTCCCAACCTGTTTACCATCCTTATTCTTATGGCCGTAGCAGTCGTATCTGTACAATAGTTATTGGCTACCAAAATGCGGCGGTTGGTAGCATTGTACATGATGTGCAGCGGAGCCGCGCCAGTTTTCACACCATACAAACAGGCGTTGGGGTCCAGATACACATCGTACATCTGGCCCAGCATAGCCGTCCATGGGTTTTGAGTTTTCCATATCAGTACACCGGTATACCAGTCCCACATATGCGCTGTAAAACCCTCCATTAGCGCTCTGTATTGATTATAGTTGACCAGTTGCGCCTTTCTTGCAAAGTCTTCTGCATTGGCAGGGTGACCAAATACTTCTACCGACGAATCGTAGGAGGAGTATTTGTGGTATTGCCACACTGAATCCACTACCCACTTACGGGCTATGGTATCGTAATAGGGCGCTATTCTATTCTGCGGGGGAATTATTCGCTCTATGCTCTCGTTATCGCCCAACCCTACAGAGCCTATCTCTGAATTGAAGGGAAATGATCTGTGCTCCCAGAAAAAATTGTCCTTCTGTATGGTATAGGGACCGTCGCCGCTTTTGTACGACATGCTGTCATCGTTGCTGAACTCGAAAAAAAAGCGGGCGCCATCTAGCGCAGGCAACAGCGAATCGCGCAGCGGTTTCAAAATATCCAGCGGTGGGCGAATCTCATTGCCGCCGCACCATATAGCCAGCGAAGGATGATTGCGCAGCAACTTTATCTGATCTATACATGTTGCCAGAAACAACTTATGGTCGTCGGGATACTTGCGCCGGGCGTTGGTGTCCTCCAGCTTCAGCGGGTCGTACCAGCGACCATTACAATCGCCCGACACCCAAAAATCCTGAAACACCAGCAAGCCATATTTGTCGCACGCATCGTAAAACTCCGGTCTTTCTGTAATGCCGCCGCCCCATACGCGTATCATGTTCAGCCCCATATCGCGGTGGTAGCGCACTTCTGCGTCGTAGCGTTCCTTGCTCAACCTCAGTTGCGCATCCGACAAAATCCAATTACCGCCCTTTATAAATACCGGCTGTCCGTTTACACGTATTTCTCTGCTTTTGGTATGCTTGTTCCACACATATTCTATGGTCCTTAACCCTACGTTCATTTGCGTTTCGTCTGATGGCGCTGTACCGCCGTCGAACAACTGTACCTGCAATTGATACAGATGCTGCGCCCCAACTCCATTGGGCCACCACAACTGCGGATCTTGTATAGCCATAGCCGGAAAACTAACAGGTACGCGCGCATGTGGCTGCAACAATACATCTACAGTTACGCTTCGTCCTCCCAACCGGCACAACATTTTGCCATTCATTACTTTGTCGCTTGTGTTTACAGCATCTGCTGTTATCTGCGCCATAGCCGGCTCTTGCTTGCCGGTGGGCAGCCTTGCGCCGGGCACGCGCGTCACTACATGCACATTTTCCACTATAGCCTTTCCTGTTCTTCGTAGTATTACCTTATCCCAAATACCGGTATTGCGGTCGTGTATGGGTTGTATCCAGTCCCAGCCGGCGGCAAACTGATTGGTGATATTGTGCGCTATCACACCGTCGCCCCCCTGACCGCCATTAGGGTTGCCCACAGGGTTGGGCGGATACACGATTACCGCCAACCTGTTTTGCCCGCTTGCCGATAGGAAGGGGGTGATATCCATACCCTGTGTAAGGTACATGCTGCGGTACTGCCTTGGGTTTACCTTATGCCCGTTCAGGTACACATCGCAACTATTATTTACGCCTCTTAGCGTCAGCCATACCTTACCGCCGCTATCTGGCTGCGGCTCCTTAAAATCTTTTACAAACCAGTAGGTGTAATAGGCGTTGCCGGTATGGTATATATCCGGTATCTGCTTATTGTTCATACCGTAAAACGGATCGGGTATCAGGCGGTTATGCAGCAGACTGGTGAGCACAGTGCCGGGCACCACAGCCTCCATAAATGCATCGAGCGGATAGTCAGTCATAGACAGTTCTACGCCTGTGGCCTTTATGTTTTCTGCGCGGGCACATCGCCAGCCGGTATTGAGCTCATATTCGTGCATCGCATACAAACTATGCGCCCACAACAGCAACGCCGCCAACAACAAACAAGACCTATTAACAAAAACCACCTTACTGAATACGTTTTTTTGAACAATTGACTCCATAACACAATACCCGACCTAATCGCCTACCGATGCCGGCCAGTCGGCCTTATCTATACCCCATTTTTTGTTGGGTTGGGCGCCCATAACAAACTCCAGCGTGCCGCCCTTCAAAAGCGTTGCATGGTCTATATAGGTTTTGGTATAGGGCTTACCATTCAGGGTAACGCTTTGTATATACGGATGGTCTTTGGCGTTGTTCTTTGTTTTTACCAGCATCTTTTTATTGCCTGGCACGCTCACTGCCACCTCGTCAAACACCGGACTGCCAAACACATATTCGCCATTGGCGGGATTGGCGGGATAAAAGCCCATCATGCTCCATATGGCCCAAGCGCTCATTTGTCCGCAGTCTTCGTTACCCGAATAGCCGTCTGGCTGATCGTGATACATACTGTCTATTATATAGCGCACCCTGTGTTGGGTTTTCCATGGCTGCCCTACGTAGTTATACATATAGGCTATGTGGTGGCTCGGCTCGTTGCCGTGCGCATACTGGCCTATCAACCCGCTTACATCGGGCGGCGTTTCCTGAAAATGGGCGGTAGTAGTGGTAACGGTAAACAAAGAATCGAGCTTGAGAATAAACTTGTCGTAGCTGCCATATTCGCGCGCCAAACCGCGAATATCGTGCGGCACAAAAAAGGTATATTGCCAGGCATTACCTTCCTCAAACATAGCCTTACCGGGATCGGTAGACGAGAAGTAAGGGTCGAAAGGTTCCGTCCAGCTGCCATCGGCATTTTTTGCCCTGATAAAGCCGGTAGACTGATCGAACAACAGTTTATACGCCTCTGCCCTGCGCATAAACTGCGCATACTCATCCATCTTGCCCAGCTTTTTGGCCACCTGCGCTATACACCAGTCGTCGTAGGCATACTCAAGGGTTATTGTTACGCTATAGCCTTCTTTATCTTGCGGCAGGTAGCCGTATTTGCGGTAGTGCTTTGTGCCTCGTATATCCTGAAACGCGCTTTTCTTCATAGCCTCATATGCGCGATTGGCGTTTAGTCCCGGAGTGTTTTTCAGCACTGCGTCGGCCAGCACAGGCACTGCATGGTAGCCGCTCATACAGCCGGTCTCCCAGGTGCTCAGGTCCCATACAGGCAGCAAGCCTGTTTCGTCGCAAAATGCCAGCATGCTGTTCAGAATATCTATGTTACGCTCGGGCTGCGTAATGGTAAACAGTGGATTGAGCCCACGGAAGGTATCCCACAGGGAGAATACCGTATAACGCTGACCCGTATCCATCTTCTTCAGGTCTTCGGCGGCGTTGCGGTATCTGCCGTCGGCGTCCGAATACAGCACGGGCGCCATGCAAGTATGGTACAAGGCGCTGTAGTATATGCGTTTCAACCGTTCGTCGTTGGTCTTTACCTGTATCTTTTCCAGCTCGCGCTCCCATTTCTGCTCGGCGCTTTGCTTCACTTTTTCAAAATCCCAGCCTTTTATTTCGTCAAGGGCTTTCACCGCCATCTCTCTGCTCACCGACGACAACGCTACCTTCATCAGCACAGGCTTACCCTTCAGATCAAAAAACTCCAGTTCGCCGTTATAAATAGCGCCATGCTGCTCGTCTTGGCTCACTTCTTTGTTGTTGCGGTTGTTGTATACCTTAAACTGCTTCATGGGCTGCGAAGTGCGCGCCGCAAAATATACCCGTTGCACATTTGCCCAGCCTTTAGAGTAGCGATAACCTACCAGCGTACTGTCGTTTTCTTGTACTATACGGGTTTGGGTGGGCTGATCGTAGTTGATCATGTAGCTCAACTGAAACCGCACTACAGGGTCTGATCCTACGGGGAACGTATACTTATGCAGTCCGCAACGCTCGGTAGTAGTAAGCGCCACATCTACGCCATTGCCCAACTTCACGCTATAAAACCCCGGACTTGCTTTTTCGTCTTTATGGCTGTAGGGAACCCTGAAATACCGAAACGTGTCCCAGATCCAGGTGGTATGCGGCATTACAGATATATCGCACCAATCGCCGCAACCTGTGCCGCTAAGGTGCATATGGCTAAAGCCGGCAATGGTAGAATCGCAGTAGTTATAACCGCTACACCAGTCCCACCCCTGCGATCCGTTGTCGGGACTGAGCTGCACCATACCAAAGGGCACAGTAGCGCCGGGATAAGTATGGCCATGCCCGCCTGTGCCAATAAAAGGATCGACATACCCAATTAGCTTTTGGGGGCTTGCCTGCTGCGCCGAAACCGGTTGCGCAACGGCAATAACGCTTACTAAAGCCGCTATGCCTGTTGCAATACGCTTGTTGAATAGCTTCATTATCAACTGATTGAAAAATTATTGTGCGACGGAATACCCACCCTCGCACTACTGGTAAAAGTAGCTATTTTTCTTCTATAGCTAACGGTTGCATTATCAGGCATATTTAGGTAGATTTACAAAGGAGTATTCCGAGCATTTCCCTGCCGAACCAAAAAACTAAGCCAGATGAACAGAAGAAGATTTGTACAGCAAACAACCCTCGCTACTACGGCATTACTGCTATCGCGCTACACCGGCCTGTTGGCGGCTGAAAAGAGCTTCCCCACGGTGCGTATACCCGAAAAAGACCGCAACTTTAAAAGCGTAGCAGTAGAAAAACTGATAGCTGAGGTAAAACAAAACATAGGCAACAAAGAAATTGCCTGGCTGTTTGAAAACTGCTTCCCTAATACGCTGGATACTACGGTGGAATTTGAGATGAATAACGGACAGCCCGACACCTACGTTATTACAGGCGACATAGACGCTATGTGGCTCCGCGACTCGTCGGCGCAGGTATGGCCCTATCTGGGATTGTGCAAAGAAGATGAACCGCTGCGCCTGCTGATAAAGGGCGTGATAAACAGGCATGTGCAATGCATACTGAAAGACCCCTACGCCAACGCATTTTACAAAGACCAACGCAAAAAAAGCCCATGGAACAACGATATTACCGCTATGCAACGCGGCATACACGAGCGCAAGTGGGAGATAGACAGCCTTTGCTACCCTATAAGGCTGGCGCACGGCTACTGGAAAGCCACTGGCGACACATCGCCCTTTGGCGCGCAGTGGGCCGAAGCTATGAAACTGGTGGTGAAAACTTTTAAAGAGCAGCAGCGCTTAGACGGCAAAGGTCCCTATAGCTTCATGCGCAGATCAGAATACGGAACCGACACCGTGCCGCTGGGCGGATATGGCTACCCGGTGCGACCCAACGGCATGATATGCAGCGCCTTTCGCCCCAGCGACGACGCTACCGTATTTCCGTATCTGGCGCCATCCAACTATTTTGCTTTCGAGAGCCTGAGCCAGATGATATCGCTGGCGCAAGCTGCAAAGCAACCGCTGGACACGGCAGCCATAGAAGAAATGATGAAGCAGATAGCCACCGGCCTCGCCAACGACTCGAAGGTGAAGCTGGATAAATTTGGAGAAATATTTGCCTACGAGGTAAACGGCTATGGCAGCTACAACCTGATGGACGACGCCAATGTGCCCTCGCTGCTCTCTATGAGCTACCTGATACCATCGCTCAAAAACGACGCCACCTACAAAAACACCCGCAAATTTGTGCTATCGGGCGAAAACCCTTTTTTCTTCAAAGGCAAGGCAGGCGAAGGCATAGGCGGCCCGCATGTGGGCATAGATAATATATGGCCCATAAGCATAGTGATGCGCGGCCTGACCAGCGACGACGATAAAGAAATAAAACAATGTCTGGACATGCTGCA
>CAZLPE010000015.1:41558-45334 GCA_964561325.1 uncultured Flavipsychrobacter sp. | reverse complement strand
ATTATGTAGCAGTTGTATATCTGCCTTACTGGCCAGTGGGCAATGCACTACTGTAAACAGCTTAAACTTTGTTGTTGCATTAGGCGCGATGGGCATACAAGGCAGTAGTTCGTTAGCGGCATAAGGATAGTTGTGTTGTACAGAAAGGAACATTAACAAAGAGTCGACTGCTTTTTTTACAATAGGCCATACTCTTGATTCTATAGTGTTGCCTGCAGTTAGGTCGGCAGTGAAGTCTTTTAGTTCTATAAGCCAGTAAGTATTGTCTGCTACGCTATACCAGCATGCATCCATTTCTTTGAAATTGTTGCCTTTTAAACTTTTGTAACCACCACAATCAGCAAGCCTAAAGAAATTATTGTCGGGGAAGTTGATGGTTATGTTGCTTTCTGTAAATCCGGACATTTTCAAATTAGTTTAAAAACCTAAGTCAAGTTTTATTTCTTCATCGGCCATTCTAATTGCTTCGGCTGAAATACCATTTTCCGGGAACTGGTCGGTAAGGTCATATATGCTATACTCCACGGTTTTCCCTTTTTCCTTTTCCAGTTGGTAGCAGTTGGTCTTCACATTATCCCGTTTGGCGCATATATGAAATTGTTTAAGCACAAAATAGTTATGTGTAGCTATGAAAACCTGAATTCCTGCTTTAGCCATGAGTAGCAACATTTCTACCAATTCGCGTGTTGCTTCGGGGTGCAATGCAGTTTCAGGCTCATCGAGAAAGAGGACTGAATTTGCGTTCAGCTGTCGGTTGCGAATAAGTGTGGTCAGGATACCTATTTTTTTTATGCCTTCAGCGGTCATTTGCATTTGAAACTCCGCATTGCCCTTTTTAAATACAAAGTCATCTTCATCGCCCTGTTCAATTCGTCCTTCAAATAGGTCTTCCAGTTTTTGGTTCACGCCCTTTAACTCTTCGGTAATATTTCCTTTTTGTGTAGGTACTACAAGCGCCTTTATGAGGTCGAGGTAGGTGTCGTCGAAACCGGGGATGTGCAGGTTGTCGCGCGTAGCTCTAATCGCCTTTAGAGCGGTGAGTACTTCCTTTGCAGGAATAAACAGGCAGCGGAACTGGTCTGGTATAGACTTAATGTTTTCTTGCCCGTCTACAATTGTATTATTGGTAGCTTCGCCAAACGTGAAATGCAGTCGGTCGTCGTACGTCAGCTTGGGGTGGTGAAACTCAATATCTACGCTCAGTTTATCTTTGCTGCCTTTTGTTACCAATTCGCCTAAGCCTTTTTTGCCTGGCTGAAAAGTATCGAATAGTTTTTCAGCAAGTAGTTTTTTAAAGCTTATTTCTTGGCTTTGGCTTTTTCGACTATACACATCTACAGTTTTTGCCGTTGCATACAGCAGCTTCAGTAGTCCGGTTTTACCAGTATCGTTTTTACCAATAATGACGTTGATAGGCGCAAAAGCGCCACTGTTAAAATTCTTGTACCCCATAAAATTATGGAGTGAAATGGATTTTATCATATATATCAAGTATTAGCCCGCCTGCAATCAGGGTGTATTGCAAATATAGGGTATCATAGTTGATATGTTGTTTTGAGGATTTGACCTAATATGGTTTGCAGTATGCCGAGTGTAATACTTTTCGTTGGTTATGTAGGGTAGCGCCTATATAACAATAGCTGTTACAGCATTGCCAACAAGTAGCCAATATTAATAAAAACACAACTCCCCCTGCTTATATACCAAATGATAATCTTAATTTTGCAACTTGAAAAACTATCAGGCGTTGCATTGGTTGAAAACTGAGCTGCTGAGCCGTTAGAAAATATAGAAACAGATATTTAACTGAAATAAATGCTGCAAGACATACAGATACTCAACGAAAAAGAAACCCGCGGCGGTTTTGGAGAAGGAATATTGGAAGCTGGTCGCCGCAATCCTAATGTGGTAGCGCTTACCGCCGACCTCGCGGGGTCGCTAAAGTTGAACGCTTTCATAAAGGAGTTTCCCGATCGCTTTGTACAGTGCGGTATTGCTGAGGCTAACATGATAGGCGTGGCGGCAGGTCTTACTATAGGCGGCAAGATACCGTTTACCACTACGTTTGCCAATTTCGCCACCTCGCGCGTGTACGACCAGATTCGTCAGTCGGTAGCTTATAGCGGCAAGAACGTAAAAATTTGCGCATCGCATGCCGGCCTTACGCTGGGCGAAGACGGAGCCACACACCAAGTGCTGGAAGATATAGGCATGATGAAAATGCTGCCGGGTATGACGGTTATTGTGCCCTGCGATTTTAACCAGACCAAGGCGGCAACGATAGCCATTGCGGAGTATGATGGTCCGGTATATCTGCGTTTCGGTCGCCCTAAATGGCCAAACTTCACCGCCGAAAATCAAGATTTTCAAATAGGTAAGGCGCAATTGCTTGCAGAGGGCGCCGATGTAACCATTTTTGCCTGCGGTCATCTGGTATGGCTTGCCGTAGAGGCAGCGCGTATACTTGCCGAAAAAGGCATATCGGCAGAGCTGATAAACATACATACCATTAAGCCGCTGGACGAAGAAGCGGTTATAGCATCGTTGCGCAAAACGGGCTGCATGGTTACAGCCGAAGAGCACCAGATAAATGGCGGCCTTGGCGATAGCATAGCCGGCGTGGCTTCGCGCGAGTGTCCTGTGCCGCATGAATATGTAGCGGTAATGGATACTTTTGGCGAAAGCGGCACACCTAAGCAACTGCTGGACAAATATGGCCTTACAAAAGAGCATATTGTTGCCGCCGCAGAAAAAGCAGTAGCAAGAAAACTTGCAGCGAAAGCATAGGTACAAGCTGTATTTTTTGATAAACATTTGCGCAGGGTAGAACATACGTTCTATCCTGTGTATTTTTAGGACGTATAGGTATTTTACAACAAGGTGAAGTATATGAAACAAGCATTGTATGCGCTTATTTTAATGTTGTTTGGCGCGGGATCGTGCAGGCAGCCCAAAGACCTTGTGTATAAAAGCGCACAGAATTTTGGGTTGCAGCAAGGCAAGGCGCTAATGGATATCAGTTTTTATAACCCTAATAAATATCGGTTGAAACTGAAAAATGCAGATTTGGATGTTTATCTGAATGGGGCCAGATTGGGGAAAATGAATGTAAGCAAAGCTGTGGTAATACCAAGGCTTGATACGTTTACGGTGCCGGTGAGCATTGCCGTAGACCTCAAAAACCTGCTGCCTAATGCGCTGCAACTGGCTTTCAGCAGCGATATGAGCGTGAAGCTACAAGGTAATATAAAAGCAGGCCGCCATGGCGTATATAAAAATGTGCCCGTGAACTATGAGGGTAAGCAAGATATTAGAAAGGGATTGGGCTGGTAGTAGTGTCCTCTATTTATCTATTTTTATTGGTAGGACGCTCTTTAGAAGTTAGTCTTATATTATTATTTGTTTTCGGCAGTAGCTAATTTAGGAGTTTGATTTTTTTGTCAGATAGCCTGGTTAATTATCTAAATTCAACTCCTGTTATGTACCTGATAGTATCCTTTTGGGAATTGGTTATTGGGTCAAGTATTTGCAAATTTGGTACATTTGTAGGACTAACGAATTGTTATGACGATAGCTGCTTTACGAAACAAACTAACCGATTATTTGCAAGTAGCCGATGATAAGAAAATTAGGGCTATTTACACTATTTTGGAACATGATATGGAACTCGCTTTGCCTTGGTACGAGCAAAAAGCAGTTGTTGACCGGTTGAATGCAGAGTTTAGCGACTGGAAAGACGGGAAAGCGAAGGGATATAATTTAGACGAAATAAAAGG
>CAZLPE010000015.1:6045-41458 GCA_964561325.1 uncultured Flavipsychrobacter sp. | reverse complement strand
TTAAAAGGAACGAAATCACGATTTGACTTCCGAGAGTCGCCATTGAAAGCTTTCCCTTATATTATTATTTACAGGGTGGAACTTGATGTGAAGGTATTGTTTATTTCCTCGATATTTCACACTGGCAGAAATCCCAAAAAAAAGTATAAATAAAGATAACGTTATTGGTGCGATTTTAACCGAAGACACGGTTGACAATCTATTTTGAGCCTGTAAAAACAAAAACGAGCAACCGATTGAAGGGTTGCTCGTCTTGCTTATTTGAAAAGAGATATTAGAATTTGTTTTTCCACATCATACTTTCTACCGGCTTGTCTGTGCGGCCAGTGTATTTTGCGTCTACTTTTTTATTGTATTTGTTGCGCACTTCGCCTTCTACCGG
Source organism: uncultured Flavipsychrobacter sp. (assembly GCA_964561325.1). Lineage (GTDB taxonomy): Bacteria > Bacteroidota > Bacteroidia > Chitinophagales > Chitinophagaceae > Nemorincola. The sequence continues at coordinate 41,076 of CAZLPE010000015.1, read as the reverse complement.
GAAGTAGATGAGCTGGCCTATGGGCATGCCGGCATATACGCGAACAGGATGCACGCACGAAATCTCGAGGGTCCAGGAGTTGCAGAAGCCCACATCTCCCTTGCCAGCGGTAGCATGAATATCTATACCCAAACGTCCGGTAGATGATTTACCTTCCAGGAAGGGTACATGAGCATGGGTTTCGGTATATTCTTCTGTTACGCCCAGATACAGTTGGCCGGGTTGCAGCACATATCCGTCGTCGGGTATTTCGAAGTGCGTAATAGCGTTGTGTTTACGGGCGTCCAGCATATTGTCGTTATACACAGCCAGATATTTGCCTAAATGCACATCATAAGAGTTGGAACCCAGATTTTTTGGGTCGTACGGTTCGATTACGATAGTACCCTTGGCGATTTCTTCTAAAATACGTGAATCGGAAAGAATCATGGAGCAAATATATACATAAAGGCTTTAACGATGAAACGAAGAGCCGTTTTTTTAATAAGCCGCTAAAAGAGCTGCTTGCCAGCGCGCTTTGGCGCCAGCAATTATATATTCCCGATTAAAGAAACAAGGCTATTAAAACTAAGTTGGTTATCGTGTAAAAAAAAGCCGGTTTTTTGGGTTAAAAATAATATTTTTGCTCCCCTTTTAAGATTAGCATACAGCATATGGAATATAGAGAAATAGTAGCAGTTACGGGCCTTAGCGGACTTTATCAATTACTGACCACCAAAAGCGATGGCGCAATAGTGCGTAATGTAGCAGACAAGACCACGAAATTCATTTCTGCGCGTCAGCATAATGTTACTCCATTAGAAAGCATAGAAGTGTATACAACCGGCGAAAACGTTCGTCTGAATCTTGTATTTCAGAAAATGCTGGAGCAAGAAGCTACCATACCGCTGATAGATGCAAAATCGGCCGACAATGCCGCTATCAAAAATTACTTCAAAAGCATATTCCCCGAGTTTGATGAAGATAGGGTATATGTAAGCGATATGAAGAAAATGCTGAAATGGTACGAATTGTTGAAGATCAACGATTTGTTGCGTTTTGAAACGGAAGAGGAAGCGGTAGAAGGCGAAGATCCTGCTGTGCCTGCCACTCCGGGCGATGCGGCTGTAGCGCAGGAAGAGTCTGTTAAATAGATAAATTTATTTTAGTGCATACAGGGCTGATCTTGCAAAAGGTTGGCCCTTTGGTTGTTTGTTGCGCTTTTGCAGCAATGTGTGCGTTATTGTTTTGTGTATTTTGGGCGGCGCTTAAAAAAGCGGTTCATTTCATCGTTTACTTAACAACTAATACCTTAAATTAGCAGCCAAATTGGATACCAATGAATAAAGTTGTTGCTGGCGCCGACGAGGCCATAAAAGACATTCCATCGGGCGCAACGATCATGCTGGGCGGCTTTGGGCTGTGCGGCATACCCGAAAATTGTATTGCAGCTATTGTGCGCAAGGGCATAAAAGACCTTACTTGTATATCGAATAACGCTGGCGTTGATGGTTTTGGCATCGGGCTGATGCTGGAAAAGAAGCAGGTGCGCAAAATGATATCGTCGTATGTGGGAGAAAATGCAGAATTTGAGCGTCAGTTGCTTAGCGGCGAGCTGGAGGTAGAATTGGTGCCGCAGGGCACGCTGGCTACACGCTGCATGGCTTCTGGCTACGGTATGCCCGCAGTGTATCTGCTGGCAGGTTATGGCACAGAAGTGGCGGAAGGCAAAGAAGTGCGCAACTTCAATGGTAAAAACTACTTGCTGGAGCATGCCTTCGATTCAGATTTTGCTATTGTAAAAGCCTGGAAGGGCGATACGCAGGGCAACTTGATATTTAAAGACACCGCCCGCAATTTTAACCCCCTGATGGCTATGGCCGGCAAAATCACGATTGCCGAAGTAGAGCATCTGGTGCCTGCAGGCGAGTTGGACCCCAACCATATACACACGCCGGGTATCTTCGTGCACCGTATTTTTGAAGGCGCCAATTACGAAAAACGCATAGAGCAGAAAACGGTAAGAAAGCGCAGCGCTTAGTACTGAATGATATTAGGGTAAACCATTTTTTTAAAATAATAAACGCCCTCCGGGGTTTTATATATGGGGCTTAATAAAGAGCAAATAGCAAAACGTATAGCACAAGAGCTCAAAGACGGATATTATGTGAATCTGGGTATTGGCATACCCACACTGGTAGCCAACTATATACCAGAGGGTGTAGACGTAGTATTGCAAAGCGAGAACGGCTTGCTGGGTATGGGGCCTTTCCCGTTTGAGGGCGAGGAAGATGCCGACCTGATAAATGCAGGCAAGCAAACGATTACCACGCTTCCGGGTTCGGCGTTTTTTGATAGCGCTATGAGCTTTGGCATGATCCGCGCTGGCAAGGTAGATCTTACAGTGCTTGGAGCTATGGAAGTATCAGAAACGGGCGATATAGCCAACTGGAAGATACCTAAAAAGATGGTGAAGGGTATGGGCGGCGCAATGGATCTTGTGGCAGCGGCGAAGAATATTATAGTAGCCATGCAGCACACCAATCCCAAGGGCGAAAGTAAGCTGCTGCCGGCATGCTCGCTACCGCTTACCGGGGTGGGGTGCGTAAAGAAAATAGTATCTGATCTGGGTGTGTTCGATGTTTCGGGCGATGGCTTTGTGTGCATTGAGTACGCCCCCGGTGTGACGATAGATGAAATAAAGAGCAAAACAGCGGGCAAGCTAACTATATCGCCCGATGTTAAAGAAATGACGGTTTAACTTACCCCATTGAGCGACCAAGTAACCATATATCACAACGGACAATGCAGTAAAAGCAAGGGAGCGTTAGAGCTGCTGCAAGAAAACGGTGTGCCTCATACTGTAAAATGGTATATCGCCGATCCGCTGACTGAAGCTGAGTTGAGCGAATTGCTTGCTCGGCTGCACATGCGTCCTTTTGAGTTGGTGCGCAAGAATGAGCCGCTGTATAAGGAGCGCTACGAAGGCCGTGAGCTGACGGATGCAGAATGGTTGGCAGTTTTGGCGCAACATCCTGAACTCATAGAGCGTCCGGTAGTGGCGATTGGCGAGCGGGCAATAGTAGCCAGACCCGCGGAGCGGATATGGGAACTCGTGGATCAAATAAAATAAATACCACTTATTAGAATTGAAAAATCCGGCGAGAGAGCCGGATTTTTCAATTCTAATAAGTGGTCGATAATCTTTGTTGTGTAGCGGTGGCTTAGGTTAGGTTTATGCGCTTAATATCGGCTCCTAATGCGTTTAAACGCTCGTCTATGCGCTCGTATCCACGGTCTATCTGGTGTATGTTTTGTATGGTGCTTTTGCCGGTGGCCGATAGCGCAGCAATCAGCAGCGCCACACCCGCCCTGATGTCGGGCGAAACCATGTTGATACCCCTGAGCGACACTTGCTTGTCGAGCCCTATCACTACTGCCCGGTGTGGGTCGCACAGCACTATCTGAGCGCCCATTTCTATCAGTTTGTCTACGAAGAACAGCCTGCTTTCAAACATTTTCTGGTGTACCAGTACTGTGCCTTTAGCTTGAGTGGCGGTAACCAGCACAATGCTCAGCAGATCTGGTGTGAAGCCCGGCCATGGATGGTCGTACACATTGAGAATAGAGCCGTCTATAAATTTTTGTATGCGGTAATGCTCTTGGGCAGGTATGTATATATCGTCACCTCTTAGCGAGAGGTTGATGCCCAGCCGCTGAAACACATCGGGTATTACGCCCAATTGGTGCGCGTCTACATTTTTGATAGTTATTTCGCTTTGGGTCATTGCGGCAAGCCCGATGAACGAACCCACCTCGATCATGTCGGCCAGTAAGCGATGTTCGCAGCCGCGCAGCTTGCTCACGCCTTCTATCGTCAGCAGGTTAGAGCTTACGCCCGTTATGTTGGCTCCCATGCTTATCAGCATGCGGCACAGTTGCTGCACATAGGGTTCGCATGCTGCGTTGTATATTGTGGTAGTGCCTTCAGCAAGCGTAGCGGCCATTATCAGGTTGGCGGTGCCGGTTACCGACGGTTCTTCCATAAGTATCCGCGTGCCTTTTAGCTGATGGGTGTCGAGGCTGAACATTTGGTTGTCGGCGTCGTACAGAAAGTCGACGCCCATTTTTTCGAAACCACGAATGTGGGTATCCAGCCTGCGGCGGCCTATTTTATCGCCGCCGGGTTGCGGTATATATGCTTTATTGAATCGGGCCAATAGCGGGCCTGCGAGCATGACGGTGCCGCGTAGCTTACCCGATTTTTTCTTAAAAGCGCTGGTTACAAAATATTCTGGCGTTATGTTTTCGGCCTGCAGTACTACCGTATTGGGCGCGGGCCGTTCTACGCGTACCCCCATATCTTCCAGAAGTTCAATCAGCGTATTTACGTCTATTATGTCGGGCACATTGGTAAGCGTCACCCGCTCGTCGGTGAGCAAGGCAGCGCATAGCACCTGTAGCGCTTCGTTTTTAGCGCCCTGAGGGGTGATTTCGCCATTCAGCGTGCGTCCGCCGCGTATCTCAAATGCGTTCATTGTGGTATTTTTAATGTAAAGTTTATAGCAAGTAATCAACGGGCAGGCCGTTACAGTGATTTGTGGGAGTGAATAGCGATTGTTTTGTCTACAGTTAGCTGTTTCCCACCCCAATTCTGCACAACAGTTTAGGCTTGCTTGCCGCCTTTGTTCTTATTGAATTTACGGTTTTTGTTGAAGTTGTTGCCATAGCCGCCCTGGCCTCCGTTGCCATCGCGGAAGTTGCCATTTCGTTGGCCGCCCTGCGCATTGCCTTTAAAGTTGCGATTGTTGGGGTTGCTGTTGGCGCTATTGGCGCTGTTAGGGTTGTTGTTGCGGGCTTTGTTGTTGTAGCCTCGCGTAGGGGTAGGCTCTACATGCACCTTGTATCCGCCCGGCTCATAGCGCAGCAATCCGCCCGATATTTCCGCCAGTTCGTTTTTTATCATGTCGTCATGCACCGGTTCTTTATGCCAGTTGGCATAGGCAAGTTTCATGTAGTAGCCTATTGCCTGTGTCAGGCCATGTTTTTTCTCTTCATTGGTTTCTACAATTGCCCTGTCCAGCAACGACTGTATGTTTTTGCCCAGATGGCGGTGTTTTATGCTCTCTTGCGGGTAGGGGAGCGGTTCGGGTTTTTTGAACACCATTTCGGGCGTAGGGCATGGGTATGGCGAATCGACATCGAGGTTGAAGCCGGTCATCTGAAAAAGGTGATCCCATAGCTTGTGTTTGTAATCCTCAATTGTTTTCAAGTGCGGATTAAGCGTGCCCATTAGCTCTATGATCACTTCGGCCTGTCGCAACCTTTTTTTGCGGTCGTCGATAGTAATCAGGTATTCCACCATTTTTTGCACATTACGGCCATATTCTGGCATCAGCAATTTGCTGCGCGTAGTATTGTATTCCATCAAAATGTATAAAATTCGAATGCTAAGGAAAAGATGTCTGTTGAAATGCCTTACAAAATCAGGGTAATTCGATTATATTGAGGTAAGGACAAGGCAAATATAAGATAAAACTCCGCATTCGGTAGCGTTATGTGTTTTTTTACATCATATCGCAGGGGTTGGCGCCCACAACCACCTTCTTTTCCTGCCATACTTTTTTAAAGTTGTCGTGCACCTGCACTGTATACATGCCCTTGGGGTCGCGCCGAGGGTCGAATTCTACAGACACCCGGTAGCCGTTTTTGTCTATTACCTGATCGGCAGATATCTCTTTGTACAACTCTCCGTTTTCTTTAAAAATAGACACATACATATGCTTGTAGCCATCGTGTCCCCAATGCAGATTTACGTATACTTTTTCCTGATTGGTCATTATTACAGGTTGGTTTGCCCTGCTGTTTAGTTTGTACTCTGTAAAGTATTCCGGGATTTTTGTTTTGCGCAATGACGCTACATATTTTACAAATTCCTCCGACATGCCGGGGTTGTCGTGTTGGTATATGGTGCTGATGCAGTGCCCGTTTGTGAATGTCCATACGGCTCGCTGTGCAAGCATGTTGTTGATTGATCGGTTTTTTACATAGTCCAGCGTGCGTATCATTCCGCTGTCGCCCTGCTTCAGGTATTTGTAGGTAATGCCCCGGGCCGGGCAGCGGGCATAGCTTTTCCCGCAATAGGTTTGCAGCGTTATGCTTTTTTGCTCCGCTGGGGCCAGTACTATTTGTTCGTTGCCCAGCAACACTAAATTTTGGTATTGCGTATCGGCAGGCGCAAATATCAAAGCCGGGTCTATATCTATATTTATTTCCTTTTCTGTGTTGTTGGTTAGCGTTACCGACAGACTTTTTTCGCAGTAGCCGCCTACCGAAACTGCGGATATGCTAACCAGTTTTGCGCCCATGGCGCGTTTCAGCGATACCCGGCCGGTTGCGGAGAACGAGTATTGGGTGATACATAAAAGGCACCAAAGAAGTGTAAATGCTTTAACTTCAATATTGAAGAACATAGCGAACCGAAATTTGTATATACTAAAATACAGATTATTCCGAACATTAAGCTGGTTTGTGCATGTTGTAACGTAAAAAAAAGAAATTAATGGCAAAGCTTAAGACTGGCTTAGTAGATGTATCAATAGCCGTTTTTACGCTTATCAGCGAGCTGGCAAACCATCAAAAAGCAATGCGCAACTGTGAAAAAAAATGCCTGAAAAACGTGGTTGAAAAACGATTAAAATGCGCCAAAATAAGTGGTTCTGAAAGTGAAAAACGGGCTACACTTTCGCGTCACTATTCTACACTAAACCTATAAAAAGGTAGTTTTTGGACGCTTTTTTGCCCCCTCAGCAGCCGGAATTGACACTTTGTAGTCAAAAACCGTAAAAATTAGACACGAATTCCCACCGATGTGTTTTCTGAAAAATCTACATTTTTCGACTTTTTGCGAAAAAGCAAGAAAATTGGCCTAAAAACCACTGTTTTTTCGCAAAAATCGCCGTTTTTGGCCCTAAAAATGGGTAAAAAATGGCGTTTTTGAAATGAAAATAATGATTATTTGATTGGAAAACAGGCTGTTAGGCTAAAAAAGTTAACGCATAAAAAATAAGTAGCATAATATGGGTTATCCACATGCAAAATCGCCTGTTTATTGGGGTTTTCTTAGCGCTGTTAACAGGTTATCCACAGTTATTCACAGCGTATACAGCGGTTGTGAATAAAAAAATATTTTTTGGCCTTAAAACGCAATACAGCAAAGGTTTTTGGCCTACTTTTAAGATGTGGATAATGCAAAAAACGGGTAAAAAATCACAATAGATAGTGTGTAAGTGGAGATACGTGTAAAAAAATGTCAAAGACTCCGTACTTTTGACATTATAGATGACTGACTTACTCGGTGAATATGAAGTGGCAATAGACTCAAAAGGTCGTTTTTTGCTACCATCGGGACTCCGGAAGCAATTGGCTGACGGGGAGGGAGATAGGTTTGTTGTTAACCGCGGGTTTGAAAGTTGCCTCACTATTTACCTGATGGACACATGGAAAGCGCTGTCGACGCAGGTAAATAAACTGAACGATTTTAACGCGAACGTTCGGGAGTTTAAGAGGTTGTTTTTGAATGGGGCTACCATTGTGGAAGTAGACAGCGCCGACAGGTTTTTGGCGCCAAAACAACTGATGGAGTACGCAGGAATAAAGAAAGACGCTGTGTTGCTGGCGCAGGGCAACAAAATAGAGTTATGGGACAGGGATAAATATTATGCTTATCTCCGTGAAAAATCGTCAGGATACAGTCAATTGGCGGCTGAAATGGCAGGATCTTTTGGTAACCCATTTGAAAATTTGTAAACATGGGACAAAAAGATTTTTACCACACAACAGTACTGCTTGACGAAGCTGTAGACTGGTTGAACATAAAAGCAGACGGTGTGTATGTAGACGCCACCTTTGGCGGAGGCGGACACAGCCGGGCGATACTGGAGCGATTGGGCCCCGAGGGAAGGTTGATAGCCTTTGATCAGGACGCAGACGCCTGGAAGAACAAACCGGATGACGACAGGCTGATACCGGTAACAGAAAATTTTAAATACCTGAGTCGCTTTTTGCGATTGCATGGTATAAAAGAAGTAGATGGCATATTAGCAGACTTAGGCGTTAGTTCTTTTCAGTTTGATACCGCAGAGCGAGGTTTCTCTATAAGGTATGATGGTCCGCTGGATATGCGGATGGATCGCCGGACAGAGCTGACAGCAGCAAAGGTCATTCGCACGTATTCAGAGGCTCAGCTACATCAGTTGTTTGAGCAGTATGGCGAAGTGCGCAATGCACGGCAGCTGGCCAAGCACATTGCGGCCAACAGAAAAGGCGCCGGGCCGCAAACGATAGAAGAGCTGAAAGCGCTGCTGGAACCAGTAACCAGAGGTATACCGGTGAAGTATCTGGCGCAGGTGTTTCAGGCGCTGAGAATAGAGGTAAACGATGAGCTGGGCGCGCTGAAAGAATTTTTGCAACAGGCTGCTGTAAGCCTGAAAACGGGGGGGAGATTGTGTATTATTTCTTTTCATTCGCTTGAAGACAGAATAGTGAAACATTATATAAAACGAGGAAGATGGGACGAACCGGGAGCATACGAAGAAACAGTAAAACCATTGATGAAGCCGGCAACGCCAAAATCGATAGACCCTACCGAAGCTGAAATAAAAAGAAACCCACGCTCGAGAAGCGCACGATTAAGGGTGGGAGAAAAGCTCTGAACCGCGCAAAACCTTACAAACACTTATGGAAACGCTGTGCCGGCGGGAGCGCTGGTACAGGATAAATAGCAATGTACCCGGCCTGCAACAATGGCCAGCGTATTAAAATTGGATTATGCAGAACGAGGAAAAGAACATACCGCAAGATTTGCTGACGCCTGCGCAACGTGTGCGCAACGACTGGAAGACTGTTGTAGATAAGGTCTCGTACAAAACAGTGATTAGCAACATACCCTTTATATTGTTTGTGGTGGGCGCATGTATGCTTTATATAGCGCATAGTCATAAAGCAATAGAAATACAAAGGCAGATAAATGTGCAGAACAAAATACTAAAGGAGTTGCGGTGGCGACACATGGATGTGAAATCGCAACTGATGTATGTGAAAACAGAAACGCAGGTGATAAAAAGCGCAGGAGCAATAGGGTTAAAGCCATCGTTGATGCCGGCTTACAAAATAACCCCGAGAAACGAAAAGACGCAACAGCGAATTGCAAAAACAGAATGAACTAACTGAACAACAATAAACAAAAAAAATAAACAGCCACAACAATGACAGTAAGACAAGACATAAAATTCAGGGTGTACATCACTTTTTCCTGCATTTGCTTGTTTGGGCTGGCTATTATTGTAAAAGCGGCAATGATACAGGCAAAGGAGGGTAAGGAGCTGCGCGAGCTTGCAAAGCAAGATCATACCCGCTACGATACCCTGAAGGCCGAGCGCGGCAATATATACAACGAAGCGGGCGTGTTGCTTAGCTCGTCAATCCAGGAGTTTGATGTTCATATAGATTTTTCGGTGATCGATTCGGGTTTGTTTGCTCAAAAAATCGACTCGCTTACTTTGTGCCTGTCCAATTTGTTTGGCGACAAATCGGCAGCGCAGTATAAGCAGGAATTTGTGCAGGCATACGATGCCGAGGCTACCTACTACCTGCTGGGACGTAAGCTTAAGTACGATCAGTATGAAGCGCTGCGCACCTTCCCGATCTTCAATCGCGGTAAGGGTGTGGGCGGCTTTATCTGCGAGCCCAAAGAAAAGCGGGTAACGCCCTACAACATGCTGGCTTATCGCACCATCGGGGTGTTTAGAGATAGCAGCGCGTCGGGTCTGGAAGCTACCTACAACAAATATCTGCTGGGCGAAAACGGAACGCGCGTAGTGCAAAAAAGCGCCGGCGGCGTATGGGTGCCCATAGATGGGTCGGAGATAGATCCGAAAAACGGTAAAGACATCGTAACCACGCTGGATATGGATGTGCAGGACGTGGCAGAACACGCGTTGATGAGCATATTGCAGAAGTACGAATGCGAATATGGCACATGTGTTGTTATGGAGGTGAAGACGGGCAAGATAAAAACACTGGTAAATCTGGGTAGGCAGAAGGACGGCGAATATTGGGAAGATTTCAACTATGCCATGATACCAACCGAGCCGGGTTCTACTTTTAAACTGGCTACGCTGATATCGCTGCTCAACGACAAGAAAATAAATGTTGACGACAAGATTGATGCAGAAGGCGGCTCTATACGATTTGGCAACAGGCTGATGAAAGATTCGCACTTAGGATTGCATGAAATGACGATTTGGAAAGCCTATGCCGAATCGAGCAATGCAGCGATGGCAAAGCTGGCGGTTAAGTATTATGGCGACAACCCAAAGCGGTTTGTAGATAACCTTAGAAACCTGCAAATAGACAAGCCAACAGGTATAGACCTGATGGGCGAACGTCCTACTGTGTTGTTGAATCCGGGCGGTAAAAACTGGAGCCCTACAACATTGCCCTGGCTGGCCACAGGATACGGAGTGCGTATATCGCCGCTGCATACAGCTATGCTATATAATGCGGTAGCCAATAACGGGCATATGATGAAGCCATACCTGGTAAGCGCAATAAGAGAATATGGCAAAGACATAAAGAAAATAGAGCCTGTGGAATTGACCCGGATAGGTGATTCGGTAACAGTGGCGCAGCTGCAAAAGTGTACGCGCGCCGTGGTAACAGAGGGTACTGCCAAGGGTATTGAATCGCCCTACTACACCATGGCCGGAAAAACGGGCACTGCGCAGGTGTTCGATAAGTCGCCGGAGCGGACAATAGAATATACAGACGGCGTATATCAGGGATCGTTTGTGGGTTACCTGCCTGCCGATCAGCCCAAGTACACCATTTGCGTGGTGATTCGCACCAAGCCGCATTCGGCTGCATACTATGGCGGGGCCATCGCTGCGCCTGTGTTCAGAATGGTGGCCGACAAGATATTCTCGCAGAACATGGGCGCATGGGCGGGACCGCTGGATAGTTTGGCGCAAAATAATCCCGGAGCGCTGCCCGCAAAATCGGCGACGGCGAGAAGCTACCAGGTGCTGATGGGCGCTTTAGATAAGCGTATGGCAATGAATACCGATCATCTGAATGTGATGATGGAAATGAAAACAGATACCAACAAGCACACTACCATAAACAAAAAACAACTGTACAAAAACATTGTGCCGGATGTAACAGGTATGGGGTTGCGCGATGCTATATATATGCTTGAAAACAGCGGTATGCAAGTGCAGGTGCAGGGAAAAGGTAAGGTAAGGCAACAGTCGGTGCCTGCTGGGTCAAGAATAATGAAAGGACAAAATATAACTATACAATTAAGCTAATGCCAGTATTGAACCACATATTAAAAAGCCTGCCGTCCGTATCTGTTACGGGCAATGCAGACGTTGTTGTGGACAGCCTTTGCATCGATTCGCGCAAGGTTGTTCCGGGTAGCGTCTTTATTGCGGTAAGGGGCGTTCAATCTGATGGACATCTGTTTATACCCACAGCCATAGCTCAGGGAGCGGCTGCGGTGGTGTGCGAAACGATGCCCGACCAGTTGGCAGAAGGCGTTGTATATGTAAAAACTACCAATACTGCGTTGGCGGCCGGCTTATTGGCATCGGCATTTTATGGTCATCCGTCGGCAGATATGAAGGTAGTAGGGGTTACAGGCACCAATGGAAAAACTACAACGGCTACGCTGCTTTATAAGTTGTTTGAGGCCTTGGGTTATAAATGCGGCTTGATATCTACCGTTCAAAACCACATACACGATAGGGTAGAGCCATCCACGCACACCACGCCCGACGCTATATCGGTGCAGATACTGCTGCGTAAAATGGCCGACGCCCACTGCGAATACGTGTTTATGGAGGTAAGTTCGCATGCCATACACCAGAGCCGTATAGCGGGTATAGTGTTTGCCGGCGGTATTTTTACCAATATCACGCACGATCACCTGGATTACCACAAGACATTTGACGAATACATACGCGTAAAAAAACTGTTTTTCGATAATCTGCCCGAAGGCGCTTTTGCGCTCACTAATGCCGACGATAAAAGAGGTATGGTGATGCTGCAAAATACCCGCGCCCAAAAGCACGCCTACAGCCTGCGTATGCCGGCCTCGGTGAAGGGCAAAGTGCTGGAAAACAATCTTACCGGGCTGGTAATGCTGGTAGACAACATAGAGGCGCATTTCAGAATGATAGGCACATTCAACGCCTACAATCTGCTGGCGGTATATGGCGCTGCGGTGTTGCTGGGGCAGGACAAAATGCAGACACTGGCCGTATTAAGCGGTTTGCATGGCGCAGCCGGCAGGTTCGAGACTTATATGTCGCCTGTTGAAAAAGTATTGGGTATAGTAGATTATGCCCATACCCCCGACGCGCTCATTAATGTTTTGGCAACCATAAATCAGTTGCGCACACAGGGGCAGCAGCTCATTACTGTAGTGGGTTGTGGCGGCGACAGAGACCGCACAAAGCGCCCCATAATGGCTCAGGTGGCCTGCGAGCACAGCGACAGAGCAATACTCACTTCCGACAATCCGCGTACAGAGGATCCGGAGGCTATACTCACCGAAATGGAAGCAGGCCTGACCCATGCGCACAAACGGAAAAGCCTGCGCATCACAGACCGCAAAGAAGCGATAAAAGTAGCTGTATCTATGGCCGGGCCGGGCGATATAATACTGGTGGCAGGCAAAGGGCATGAAACGTATCAGGAAATAAAAGGCATAAAACTTCACTTTGATGACAGGGAAATACTTACCGAAACATTTGCAACATTAAATAAATAAAAAGAGGCATTCATGCTGTATTATCTGTTCACATATCTACGCGACACATTTCATCTTGCAGGGGCGGGTGTATTCAACTACATCACCTTCAGGGCGGCAATGGCTATAATACTGTCGCTGGTAATATCTATGCTGTTTGGTAAGCGCCTTATAGCTTTCCTGCAGCGCAAGCAGATAGGCGAAACAGTGCGCGACCTGGGCCTTGCGGGCGAGACTGCAAAAAAGGGAACGCCAACAATGGGCGGTCTGATTATTATAGCCGCCATACTCATACCTACGTTGCTGTTTGCGCGGGTGCTCAATGTGTATATAGTGCTTATGCTGGTGTCTACAGTATGGCTGGGGCTGGTAGGTTTTCTGGACGATTACATAAAAGTGTTTAAGAAAAACAAAGAGGGGCTTGCGGGCAGATTTAAAATAATGGGGCAGGTTGGTCTGGGTATTATTGTGGGGCTTACCATGTATTACAACAACCATGTGGTCATCAGCCGTCCAATAGTTGCCGGTAAACCGGTGGTATTTAACGAAGCCGAAAAGCTGGAAGATGGTGGATCGACGCGTAAAGATGAGCAGGGACGAGTACAAACCTATGCTTATGTGCGCACTGCCACCACAACAATACCATTTGTAAAAACACACGAGTTCAGGTACGAGCGTATAGCCGCCATTTTTGGCGAAAAATACGTAGCCTATACTACGCCGTTTATCTACATTTTGTTCGTCATATTCATTATCGTAGCCGTATCAAACGGGGCAAATATAACCGATGGCGTTGACGGGCTGGCTACAGGCGTATCGGCTATAATAGGTATTTGTCTTGGCGTTTTCGCTTATGTGTCGGGCAACTATGTATTTGCTGGGTACCTGAACATAATGGATATCCCTAATCTCGGAGAGTTATCCATTTTCATAGGCGCTTTTGTTGGCGCATGCGTTGGCTTTCTCTGGTACAATGCCTATCCCGCGCAGGTGTTCATGGGCGATACCGGCAGTCTGGCGCTGGGCGGTATCATAGCCTCGCTGGCTATTATAGTGCGCAAAGAGCTGCTTATACCTATCATTTGCGGCATTTTTCTGGTAGAGAACGTATCGGTGATGTTGCAGGTGTGGTACTTCAAAAAGACAAAGAAGAAATATGGCGAGGGTCGCCGCATTTTTTTGATGGCGCCATTGCACCATCATTATCAGAAAAAAGGCTATCACGAGGCAAAGATTGTAACCCGCTTCTGGATCATAGGTATCCTGCTTGCGATAATGAGTATAGTAACGCTAAAACTGCAATAATATGAACGCTGCAACAAAAAAACGTCTGGTAATATTGGGCGCCGCTGAAAGCGGGGTTGGCGCAGCATTGCTTGGTGTGCAGCAAGGCTGGGACGTGTTTGTTAGCGACGGCGGTAGTATTAAGCCAGTTTTTAAAGCAACGCTACAGGAGCACAATATACCTTTTGAGGAAACTGCGCATACGCTGGACGCTATACTGAATGCTGATTGCGTGGTGAAAAGCCCGGGCATCAGCGAGAAAGTAGCGATAATGAAGCAGATACGCGCGGCAGGCATTGAGGTGTGCAGCGAAATAGAGTTTGGCTACCGCTACAAAGGCAATAGCAAAATAGTAGCTATTACGGGTAGTAACGGTAAAAGCACTACCACCATGCTTACCTACCACACGTTTAAGACTGCGGGCTACGATGCTGCGCTTGTCGGAAACATTGGCTACAGCTTTGCCCGCCAAATAGCAGAGCGCCCGTGCGAATGGTATATAATGGAAGTGAGCAGTTTTCAGCTCGACGACATCCACACGTTCAGGCCCGAAATAGCCATACTGCTCAACATTACCCCAGATCATCTGGACAGATATAATTATGAATTCAACAACTATATAGCCGCTAAATTCCGTATCACAGAAAACCAATTATCAACCGATTATTTTATTGTGAACCAGGACGATAAGGTAATAAAAGACTATCTGGACACCCATTCTATTCAAGCAAAACTAACTTACTTCACAATGAACGAAATGAACTTAGGCAACGAAGGCGCACAAATTCACCAAGACCGAATGATGATAAAACACGACGGCGAAACTTCGGATATGTCTATTAATGAAATGGCTTTAAGGGGCAGGCACAATCAATACAACAGTATGGCTGCAGGAATATCGGCGCGTATCGCCGGCATTAGAAAAGAAAAAATTAGAGAGAGCTTCTCTGGCTTCACTGGTCTTGAGCACAGATTGGAGCATGTTGCCACAGTGGGTGGGGTAGACTTTATCAACGATAGTAAAGCCACAAACGTCAACTCGGTATGGTATGCGCTGGAAAGCATGAAAAAGCCTACAATACTTCTTCTGGGCGGTCAGGATAAGGGTAATGATTATACCGAAATACTGGATCTGGTACGTGAAAAAGTAAAAGTTATTGTATGTCTGGGTGTAAACAACCAACCCATACACGACGTTTTTGACGGTGTAATAGAAACAATAATAGAAGTGAAGAGCGCGGCAGAGGCAGTGCATGCAGCCTATGCGCTGGCAGATCGCGGCGATGTGGTGCTACTGGCGCCTGCTTGCGCAAGCTTCGATAGGTTTAAGAATTTTGAAGATAGAGGTTTGCAGTTCAAAGAGGCAGTAAAGAGCCTTTAGCAGGTAGTAGTAGGGTTGGGAAAGATTAAATGAAATTTATAATCAAAAGCTATGTCTGAACAGTTTATTAAGTTAAAGAGCAAGATCAAGGGCGACCATATAATATGGGGCGTTGTGCTATTGCTGTCGCTTATTAGCTTGCTGGCAGTATATAGTTCTACAGGGTCTTTGGCATATAGAAAAGACAAGAATGCCAGCTACTATCTTGTAAAGCAATTGATGGTTCTGGGGCTGGGTCTTATGATCACCTTTTGGGTACACCGGATCAACTACTCCAAGTTTGCCAAGGCAGCCGTGGTATTGTATATGTTTAGCTTGCCGTTGCTGTTGTATACGTTGATATGGGGAGCCAGTCTCAACGAGGGCGCACGCTGGATAAAGTTGCCCGTCGTCAACCTTACCTTTCAGACATCGGACCTTGCCAAGCTCGCGCTGTTTATGTTTATAGCCCGCGCTTTAAGTATGAAGCAAGAGGTGATAACGGATTTCAGAAAAGGGTTTATTCCTGTATTGTTGCCCATGCTGTTTACGTGTGCGCTCATTGCGCCCGCCAATCTGTCTACAGCCCTGATGCTGGGCGTAACGTGCGGTATTGTGTTTTTTATAGGCCGGGTGCAGTTCAAGCATTTGTTGTTGTTGGTATTTGTAGGGTTCATAGGTGTTTCTGTGATTTTTACGGTTTCAAAGATTACTGGCATAGGCAGGGCAAAAACCTGGGAAAAGCGGTTTATCAGCTTTTTTAGCGAAAAGAAAAAAGAACCCAAGAGCGAGGAGGGGCATAAAGGCAAGGGCGGAAAACCTGATGACGACTACCAGGTGTTGCAGGCAAAGATTGCCATTGCGAATGGCGGTTTTACAGGGCGTGGACCGGGTAACAGCTTGCAAAAAAACTTTTTGCCACACCCTTATTCCGACTTCATATTCGCCATAATAATTGAGGAGTATGGGCTGTTGGGCGGAACGGTAGTAATGATATTGTACTTGCTCTTTTTGTGGCGCAGCATTCTGATTTTTAAGCGATGTCCGTTTGCTTTTGGGGCATTTCTGGCGGTGGGGCTCAGCATCACGCTGGTGTTTCAGGCAATGCTGAACATGGCTGTAAATGTGCATCTGGTACCAGTTACAGGGCTTACGCTGCCCATGATTAGTATGGGCGGCTCGTCTATCTGGTTTACAAGCGTGGCCATAGGTATAGTGCTGAGCGTAAGCAGATATGTGGATGAAATGGAGGGCGAAAGAAAAGAAAAATTAAAACAGGCTACCGATTCGGACGCCGTAGATGATAAAGAAGACGAAGAAAACGCCCGGTTGGCAGGATTGACAAAGAAATCGGGTAAGAAAACAGGTATTGATCCATTAAACAACAATATGCCTACACCGGCAATATAGAAAGTATATGAGTGAATTGCGCGTAATAATAGCAGGCGGCGGAACGGGAGGGCATATCTTCCCTGCGGTAGCTGTGGGTCATGCCCTGAAAAGGTTGCGACCCGGCGCTAAGCTGTTGTTTATAGGCGCAAAGGATAAAATGGAAATGGAGAAAGTGCCGCAGGAAGGGTTTGAGATAAGAGGGTTGGATATTGTGGGCTTCAACCGGAGCAGTTTGCTGAAAAACATTTCGCTGCCTATAAAATTGCTGCGCAGCAGAATGCAGGTGAAAGCAATACTCGACGAGTTTATGCCGCATGTTGTGGTAGGGGTAGGCGGTTATGCGAGTTTTCCGGCATTGAGCGCGGCACAGGGCAGGGGCATACCAACGCTTATACAGGAACAAAACTCGTATGCCGGCAAGAGCAATAAGATACTGGCGCGCAAAGCCAGAGCAGTATGTGTAGCCTATCCTAAAATGGAGCAGTTTTTTCCAAAAGAGAAGATAGCGCTAACCGGCAACCCGGTGAGGAAGACTATAGCCGATATGGCGCATACCAACGGTGAAGGCAAGACCTGGTTCGGATTGAACAATGGAAGGACAACACTGCTGGTGGTGGGCGGTAGTTTGGGCGCAAAGTCGATAAACGAATGTATTGATGAGCAACTGGCCGAGTTGCTGCAACTGGATGTAAACATAATATGGCAAACAGGCAAACCCTATTTTGAAACGGCAAAGAAACGAGCCGCCGGGAATACCGACAACGTAAAGGTCTTTGATTTTATTCGCAATATGGAAATGGCCTATGCGGCTGCCGACATTGTAATATCGAGAGCGGGGGCGCTGGCAATAGCGGAACTGTGTATAGCGGCTAAGCCGGTAATATTTGTGCCCTATCCGTTTGCGGCAGAAGACCACCAGACAAGTAATGCAATGGCGCTGGTGACGCACAATGCGGCGCTGCTGGTGAAGGATAACGAAGTGAAGACAGATCTGGTAAAGAAATTAAAGAAACTGATAAACGATAAGGCAATGCAGGCAATAATGAGTGAAAACCTTAAAGCCATGGCAATAAAAGACGCAGACGAAAAGATAGCAAGGAAGGTAATAGAAATATCTGGCATATAATAAAACAGTAACGAAACAGCAATAAAACAGTGAAGCGATAAGTAAAAACAGATTTATGAATGTAAGGGAAATAAAGAGGGTGTATTTTGTAGGTATCGGCGGCATTGGTATGAGCGCACTGGCGAGATTTTTTCGCGAACAGGGCACGACCGTGAGCGGCTACGACAAAACCGAGACCGACCTGACCAAGACATTGGCCGGAGAGGGAATGGATATACACTATACCGACGACCCTATGCTCATAGACAAAGCCGCCGAGCTGATTATATACACGCCGGCCATACCCAAAGACCACAAGGAGCTGGCATGGCTGCGCGAAAACAACTATCCGGTTTACAAACGCAGCGATGTGTTGCAGTTTATTACCCAGACAATGTTTGCGGTAACGGTGGCGGGCACCCATGGCAAAACCACTATCTCTACCATGATAGCTTATTTGCTGCGCGCCACGGGTTATGGTTGCAATGCATTTTTGGGCGGCATATCGGTGAACTACGAACGCAATTACTGGAGTAGCAACAATAATACAGCGGTAATAGAAGCCGACGAATACGACCGTAGTTTTCTGAAGTTGTATCCAGATATAGCGCTGCTTACATCTATAGATCCCGACCATCTGGATATATATGGAACGCCCGCCGAAATGGAGGCCGCTTTTATACAGTATACTAAAAACATTAAGGCAGGCGGTACGCTGCTGCTGAAGCATGGCCTGCACAGGCAAAGCGACCTGAAAACTGCCGGAACGATAACCTATAGTTTGCAAAACGATGCCGCAGATATTTATTGCGAAAATCTGGTGCAGAAAGACGGAGGATATGTGTTTGACGTAGTAGCAAAAGATTGGCGTCTGGACGGCATGCACCTGGCAATAGGCGGTATGCACAACGTAGAAAATGCCGTTGCCGCTATTGCAGTTACGCAGTTGTTGAAGATAGATGGCGCGGCAGTGCGCAGTGCGTTGGCGGGTTTCAGAGGCGTGAAGCGGAGGTTTGAATACGTAGTGAAAAACGATAAGATGGTGTACATAGACGACTATGCGCACCACCCGGCCGAGCTGGCGGCGTTGATAAAGAGCGCTAAACGCCTGTTTGCAGGCAGGAAATGCGTGGTGGCTTTTCAGCCCCATTTGTTCAGCCGCACACGCGACCTGGTAGATGGTTTTGCACAAAGTCTGGATATGGCCGACGAGGTAATATTGCTGGATATATACCCTGCGCGCGAGCTGCCCATGGAGGGCGTGACCTCGCAGATAATAGCTGATAAAATGGATACGCCGCATACCATATTGTCAAAAGAAGGATTGCTGGAGTATGTAAAGAATGCGCCATTGAGCTTGTTTATTACAGCAGGGGCTGGGGACATAGATAAGTTAGTAGCGCCAATAAAAAATATTTTGAACGGAAAATAATGAGCGAGAAACGTAAAATATCGGTTAGGAAAATAATACAGACCCTGCTCACGCTGGTAGTGACAGTAGGCTGCATCATGGCTATGGTGAGCGCTGCTTCTATTGCCGAGAGCGAGACCGTAAAAGACGTAGCTATACACATACAAAACAACAAAAAGTATCATTTTATAGAAGAACTGGAAATAAGAAAGCTGGCAATAGAGAACAATAATATAGATATTGTCCACACACCTATGGCGCGGCTGGATATCAGGACTATGGAGCAGACCATAATGGCCGACCCATGGGTAGCGCATGCGCAGGTGTATGTAGACAACGAGCGGATACTGCATATGTATGTTACGCAGCGTGTGCCGGTTGTCAGGATTTTTCAGCAGAACAATAAAAGCTATTATCTGGATGCCAGCAGGAGCGTAATGCCGCTATCGGAAAACGAATTGTATTATACTACTGTGGTTACCAATGTGCCGGACCTGGGGACAGACAGCGCCAGCATGGCCATGAAGAAAGATATAGTGACCCTGGCCACTACGCTGCAATCGGATACCTTTTGGAATGCGCAGATATCGCATGTGTTCGTAGACTCAGATCTGTCGTACAACATGGTGCCGCTGCTGGGCGACCAAAAGATAACATTGGGCAACACGGAGGGATTGCGCGAGAAGTTGAGCAATTTGTTTGCCTTTTACAAAAATGTATCGAACAGGATAGGTTGGGATAAATACGAGCGTTTAGATCTTCGGTTTAAGGGGCAGATTATTGCTTCGCCTTCGCTGCCCTACAAAGGACCGGCAGATAAAGCGGTAGATAAAATGAACTGGATAGCGAGCATAGTAGAAACCGAAGCCAGAAACGACATGATGGATTCTGTGAAGGCAGCAGAAGCATCGCAGGGGCCGCAGGATGCAAGCGCCAAAACGCAAAACAAAAAAACACCCGCTAACAATAAAGAAGAGGCAAAAAAACAGCAGGCAAAGGAACAAGAACAGAAAAAGCGGAACGACAACGAAAAGAACAAGCACGACAAGAAAGAAAAAGAACAAGCGCCTGCAAAAAAAGACAAAAACAAAGCAGAGGCGAAGGAAAAACAACACGCTGCACATGACAAGGCAGAAAAACATAAGGACAGTAAAGCCAAGCCCAACGCTACTGATAAGCACAGATTAGAAAAGCAAAAGGCTGAAAATAAAAAGGAAACCGCCCACAATGTGCCTGCCGACAAAGCAAAGGATAAAAAGGGCGCCGACAAAAACGATAAACCCGGTAAAGAAAAAGAACAGCCGGCAAAAGATAATAAAGAAAAAAACGCAAAGCAGCCTACACCCAAGTACGTGTATCCTGAAAAACTATATTAGTAAACATTTTTAAAACTCAGCAATATGAGTAAGAGGGAACAACCAATAATCGTAGGTCTGGACATTGGCACCACAAAGGTTGTGGCCATAGCCGGACGCAAGAACGAATTCGGGAAACTGGAAATTCTGGGTCTGGGTCGCGCCGATTCAGCCGGGGTAAGCCATGGGGTGGTCATCAATATTGAGCAATGCATTGCTACAATTGAGCAGGCCATTAGCCGTTGTATTGACTCGAACCCCAATCTTGAAATTAAAGATGTGTATGTGGGTATTGCGGGTCAGCATATTCGCAGTTTACAGACTAGGGGTGAAAGGGTGCGCGGCAACACCGATACTGAGATAAGCAAGGAAGATATAGAGCTGCTGATAAAAGATCAGCATCAGACCTATATTCCTGCCGGCGATCAGATAATAGACATTGTGCCGCAAGATTATATTGTAGATAACATGCCGTTTGTAGTAAATCCTATAGGCATGAGCGGTATAAAGATTGGCGGTAATTTTCACATGATTACCGGCGACAAGAACGCTATCCGCAACATTCGCCGTTGTGTAGACAGGTCGAATCTACGCACATTGGATCTTGTATTGCAACCGCTGGCATCTGCGCAGGCTGTTATGAACGATGAAGATCTGGAGGCGGGCGTGGCCATTGTAGACATTGGCGGCGGCACTACCGATATGGCAGTTTTTTACGACGGTATGCTTAAGCACACAGCCGTTATACCATTTGCAGGAGTGAACATAACTAACGATATTCGTAACGGTTTGGGTGTATTGCGCGCTCAGGCCGAGCAGATGAAAGTTCAGTTTGGTAATGCGTTGGCCAACGAAGCGCCCGCTAATGCGTATATTACTATTCCGGGTCTCAGAGGGTTGCAACCCAAAGAGATTTCTGTGCGCAACCTGGCTCACATTATAGAAGCCCGTATGCGCGAGATACTGGAGTGCGTAGTGATAAACCTGAAGCAGGCTAATCTGGAAAAACAATTGTATGGAGGTATAATACTTACCGGCGGCGGCGCCCAACTGGCTAATATTACCCACCTTACATCGTTTACTACAGGTTTGGGCGCGCGCATAGGCTACCCTAACGAGCATTTGGCAGGCGGACATTCTGCTGCTTTACAAAACCCTATGTACTCTACTTGTATAGGTCTTATATTGCGTGGCTACCACGATTTTGAGACGGGCAAGTTGCATTTTTCTGAAGGCAATGGCAACTACATACATGTAAAGGCAGATATACCGAAGGCGCAAGCCCCGGAGCCAGTACGCGAGCCGGAACCCGCAACTCCGCCTCCGTCGGCCGAACCGGAAGCCAGCGCAACAGCGGAGTCTTCAGCGCCATCGCCGCAAAAAGAAAAGCAGCGTAATGTGCAGGTGAAAAAGCTCTTTGAAACGCTGAAATGGAAGTTTTTAGATATGTTTGACGACGATCTTGAAGACAAACAACTATGATAAAACAATTACAATAGACAACTCAACAACTTAAAAATATAACTCGCAACCAAAATTTTATTCACAACCCACAATTAGAAGTATATGATACATTTTGAAATCCCCAAAAATCAATCGTCTATCATTAAGGTAATAGGCGTAGGCGGCGGCGGCGGCAATGCCGTGAATTACATGCACAGCCTTGGTATAGAAGGCGTAGATTTTGTAGTGTGCAATACCGACTCTCAGGCGCTGTCGTTGAGTCCGGTATCCAACAAAATACAGTTGGGCCCGCATCTTACGCAGGGTCTTGGCGCAGGCGCTAATCCCGAAATAGGTAAGCAATCGTGCGAAGAGAGTCTGGAGGATATTGCTAAAATACTGAAAGTAAACACCAAAATGGCGTTTATTACTGCTGGTATGGGCGGCGGCACCGGCACAGGCGGCGCTCCTGTGGTATCAAAAATCTGTCGCGATCTGGGTATTCTTACTGTTGGTATTGTTACTACGCCGTTTACCTACGAGGGTCGCAGGCGCATGAAACAAGCACAGGAAGGTATAGACCGCATGCGCGAGCAAGTGGATACTATTCTGATAATTTCAAACGATAAATTGCGTCAGCAGTTTGGTAACCTTGCATTTACGCAAGCGTTCTCTAAAGCCGACGACATACTGGCTACAGCCGCAAAATGTATTACGGATGTTATTACAACAACAGGTCAGATAAACGTTGACTTTGCCGACGTATGCACCGTAATGAAAAACGGCGGCGTAGCCATTTTGGGCAGCGCGGCAGTAGCGGGCGAAAATCGCGCGTTGCATGCCGTAGAGCAGGCGCTCAATTCTCCGTTGCTCAACGATAGCGACATCAGCGGCGCTAAGTGGTTGTTGTTGAACATCACATCTTCTGCAGGCGAATTTGAACACACAATGGATGAGGCCGAAGCAATACAGGCTTATGTACAGCAACAGGCCGGCGAAAACTGCGATGTGATACTGGGTATGGGCCATGATCCAAATCTGAAAGACAAGATCGGGGTTACTATTATTGCAACCGGTTTTCACCACAAGGATATAGATATTGAAAAACCGGCGAGAAAGAACGAGCCTGAAAAAATTATGGTAACGCTCGACAACAATAGTTCTGCTAACGATGCTATGAGTCTTGATGCAAAAATGAGCCAGAGACAACCGCTCAATCTTGCGCCTACGCTGGTAGAAATGCCTGTGGTAAACAACAACTTTCAGTATAACTATGCGCCTGCCGAAGTGAAAGCTGAGGTAAAGGCCGAAGTAAAAGAAGAATACAGCGCACCGGTAAAAGATGAAAACCATTTTGAGGTTTCTAATGCTGCAGTTGATTTTACAGATGAAGTTAAAAAGGTAGAAGAGATACCCATGCGCTTAGTGCTGAAATCGGAGCCTGCGCCACAGGAGCCAACAGTTGAGCCATACAGGGAGACCTACAGAGAGCCAATTCAGGAAGCTCCGAGAGAGCCCTACAGAGAGCCCGCAAAAGAAGCTAATCCGTTCAGAAGAGGTGAAAGAATGATGACGGAGGACGAAATAGAAGAAAAAAGAAGATTTGAAGAGCAGAAAAAAGCGCTGGAAGACCGCGCTGAGCGCCTGCGCAGAATGAGTTTTAACCTGAAAGGAACAGAAACGCAAGACGAAATGGAGCATATCCCTGCGTACATGCGTAAGAATCAGAAACTGGATAACCAAGCAGGATCGGCAGAGAATTTTTACAGCGGATACACCATTGGTGTTAACGACCGTAATAAAACTGGTTCTCTCCACTCCATCAACACGTTCCTTGATGGTAAAAAGCCTGACTGATTAGATCGTTCTGTGTGAATAAATACTTTGAGCCCTCCGCATTGCGGGGGGCTTGATTTTTTTAGCGCTTTGCGTTACGGTATAGCGCAACCATCAGTTGGGTGTGGTTGTTGGCAGCGCCAGTTATTATCGTTGCGGGTAGCTGCGGGAGCGGCTGTTTATTTTATATACTTACCTACAAACGGCATGCCTTTTAGCTCTTTGCGTTCTGCCGTCTTTACGAGGCTTACAAACAGATACATAAAAAATGCGGCGGTGGCCACACGAATAATCAGGTAATCGGTGAAGTGCATGACTGCCTTTTGCGCAAAGAACAGGGCAAACATGACTACCAGGTAGGCTATCAGCTTTTTTAAGGGGTAGGGTACAGGGAAGTACTTTTGGCCGAGTACGTAAGATATTACCATCATGCTGGCATAGGCTGCAAGAGTGGCCCACGCGCAGGCATACATACCGTAGGCGGGTATAAAAGTAAAATTGAGCAGCAGGGTAATTGCAGCGCCTATCAGCGTTATGATCATGCCCCAGTACATACGGTCGGTTACTTTATACCACACCGACAGGTTGTAATAAATACCCAGCGCCACGTTTGCGGCAAGCAATATAGGCACAACGCCCAGACCGCCGTTTTGCCGGTAAGCTTCGGGTATGTAGTATTTCCATATGTCGAGAAATAGCGCGGTAAACAGAAATGCAAAACACAAAATAATTATGAACCATTTCATTACGCGGGCATAGGTTTTAGGCGCATTTTTTTCTGTGGACTGGCTAAAGAAAAACGGCTCTGCCGACATACGGAATGCGGTGATAAACAGCGTTACGAAGATGGCTATTTTGTAATTGGCGACATAAATAGCCACCGCTATTTTTTTTGCTTCCTCTGTCCCCGGCATTATTTTGGGCAGCATAATGCGGTCCATAGTTTCGTTTACCATACCGCCCAAGCCCACTATTATCATTGGCGCGCTGTAGGCGATAATTTTTTTCCAAAGGGCTTTATCAAAACGGAATCGGAACGACATCCACTCGCGGAACAGTAATAGAAAAGTAACTGCCGAAGCCGCAAGGTTGGCAAGAACCAAGAAACCCACATTGGTATTATGGGTATACCACTTTGCAAAGGCCGAGCCGGGATTGGCGGCAATATGCGAAGGGCAGTAGGCAATAAAGTATACTGTAACAATAATGTTGACAATAATACCGGCCACTCGGGTAAAAGCATACTTCCGCGGGCGTTCTTCCTGCCTTAGTCTCGAAAACGGAATTGCCGCGAGCGTATCGATAGCAATGATATACACGCACCAGGTTATGTATTCAGGATGGTCGGCAATGCCCATAAATGCGCTTATGGGTCGGGCGAAGTATATGATGATAGCGCTAAGCAGTATAGAAGAAACCAACAAGGAAGAAAACAGTGTTTGAAACAGTTTCTTTTGGTCGGTTCCAGTGGCCGAAAACCGGAAATAGGCAGTTTCCAGACCATAGGTGTACAATATATTGGCGACTGAGATACCCGAATACAGCATATTAAAGTTGCCATAGTCTATCATTCCCGCCGGTTTGTTAAGAATGTAGGTAATAAGTGGCGTGAGCAACTGATTGAGCAGTTTAGCGGCTATGTTACTTAGCCCATACCAAAGCGTTTGTCCGGCAAGTTTTTTTAGCGACGCCAATTCTGTGTTTAGGTTAGTGGTAGTTGAATGCCAAAAGTAGCTAACAAAACGTAAAAAGAAATTCAATATTTACGTTAAAAAGTGAAATTGGTAACGAAGCGGCAATAAATGTGTATGAAACACAGTTTTTCTAAAAATTTTAAAATAATGATTATATTTAACCATTAAAATCACATGGACAGATATGAAACCAATCATTACTCTTGCTTTTGGGCTATTGATATTTGGCTCGGCCAATGCTCAGACAATCAGCGCTGAACAAAAGGCGGCTGCCGCTGCAAAGAAGGCTGCGTCTCTTCGTCCCGGCGTTACCGGCATTATCACCGATACCCATAAGGAGCCCATTAAGGGCATAAAGGCGTTTCTATACGGCGCCGATTCTTCAATAATTGGTTCGGGCTATACGGATGCTACTGGTCATTACGAAACCAATAGCGTACCCGCCGGCGTGTATATGATGAAGCTTGAATATCCGTCTACAAAACATGCGCTGATTACGGGTATAGCCCTTAAAAAAGTGCAACTCACACTTAATTTGAAGATGGATGCCCCGCCGGAGGATACCTTGATACACTATTCAGAGATAGCGCCAAAACCTGCCGCCCCTAAGAAAGTTGCGGTTGCAGAAAAGAAGAAGGCATAGTTCGCAATTTGGTATGCTATTGATATATAATCCCTGTGTATTTGCCCTCGGGTAAGTACACAGGGATTGTCATTTTGATGGGTTTCAAAGTTTGCTTTTGTGCAGCTTGTTTTTTACCAGTTTATCTACGAGGTACACTATGTATATACCCAATACCGAAATGCCTACTATTATATAGCCAAGCGTATTATAATGTTCTATCGGGCTTGTTTTGTCTTTTTGCACTACTATCATTCCTGCAAATGCCGCTGCAATTCCGCCTGCCATCTGTTGCAGCGATGTATTGATGCTCATAAAAGCGCCGCGGTCTTGCGCAGTAGGCATAGCGCTTGTGAGCGCTACCGAGGGTATCATGCGGCTCATTACTCCCGCCATCATCAGCACATTATACACTATTACCAGCCACAGCGGCGTGGGGCCCAAATTGGTGTAGATTACTACCATTATCATCATCCATCCCGACGCCAGGGCGAAAAGTTTGAATTTGTCTATCTTATCACTGTACTTGCCCACCAGCGGCATAATAATCAATGAACTGAGGCCGGATATCATGAACAACATAGTGAGTTCTTTATTGGCAAGGCGCAGATTATTTACTGCAAATGCGCTGCCGAACGGCATCATCATAAATCCGCCCAGCGATAGCAGCGCAGTGCTCAGAAAACCGATTCGGTAATCGCCGTTGGCCAGTGTGCGCCACAGGTGCGCAATGGGGTCGCGGTCGCTTTTTTCCGTGAGGTGCTTGTTTACCGGTTGCAGTTTTAGCGATATTAGCCCGGTGATGACCGCTGCCATAACCGCAATAAGCAGGAATGGCGCCTGCCAGCCAAACAAATCGGCTACATAGATAGATATGGGTACGCCCAGCACCTGACTTGCGCCAAAGCCCATTTGCACAAAGCCCATTACCCGTCCGCGGTGTTGCAAATCGAATATATCGGCAATGATTGCCATAGAGATGGAGCCTATTACACCGCCAAACAAGCCGGTAATAATGCGGGCGGCAATAAGCAACACATAGGTATTGGCAAGGCCGCAGAACACAGTGCCGAGTACAAAACCTGAGTAGAAAAACAGCAACAGCTTTTTTCGGTCGTACTTATCTGCAAAACCGGCGGTGAGGAGGCCTGAAGCGCCGGCGCTTAGCGCATAGGCCGATACAGCGATGCCAAATTGCGACGTAGTAAGGTTTAGCGACTTCATAATCATATCGCCGATGGGCGACATAATCATAAAGTCGAGTATCACAGAAAACTGAGTGATAGCTAAAATAAAAATGGCAAATTTTTGGTAAGCAGTGAAAGGGATTTTGGTAGCATCAGCATTCATAATAGGGCGTTTTGTACTGTTTTTTTTCAAAAATGAGGCAGCAAAAGTAGGTCATATGAGTGAGTCAATAGCCGTTAATTGGTTTATTAGTTGTTAATTGTTGTTTTTTTAATGAAGGTTTTTTGCCAGTTTTGGTAATTTCATGGGTATTTTTTGAGTGCCAACTATGCGTTTTCGTCGCTTAAAAATTATATCTATTAACAAATAGATAAGTAATTGTTTTAGAAATCATGGAAATAATTATTAATCCTAATGGCTGTATGTGCTAAAAAATATGTGTAACTTTGTTAATTGCAATGAAATGTGCTGAGCGATAGATGAATTTTGGAGAATTTAGTAATTACTTGTTATCTTTGTGTTAATGAACGGCTATTCGAAAACGCAGCAAGTGGTTGATAAGCTGCTTGAGGGAAAAAGGTTTGGATTGTTTGGGGCGTCTATTGATTGTTATTTTGAAGACGGTACCAGAGTTAGTTATAATGACTTATGGAAGGGATTGAAAAAAATACACAATCTGGAGCCCGGGCATCAGCGTAAGTTGCAGGATCTATGTCCGGATACATATGTAGGCACCTATACCTACAGTTATTTTTGGCATCGCTGGAAGCGTAAATAGTTAGGAGATGCCTTTTGGGGCGGTGTGGTCTGATCGCGCTTAGATTTAGAAAAAGCATGGGAAATAATGCGCTGCCCTTAGGGTATGGGGAAATATTGCTACAACATTGCTACAATAATCTACTGACATACGTACGGTTAGGACGCTTGGGTAGTGTAATGCCATAATACAATACAAAATATTTTTACAGCATTAAGTAACAAATCAGCAGAATTGAATATTTTGCAGGATATTGTTTTACTATATCAACTCAGGGCATGACAAAACCAAATACAATGCTTAAAAAATCCGTATGTCTTTTTGCCGCTTTTTTGCTGCACGGAGGCATTGTGCATAGCCAGAACAGAGATAAATACGATAGCATAGCCGCGAGGTATAAAGACTATGACGCGGTATATACCAACATGACAGAGCAGTTGGAGATAAGCGATGAAGATGGCGAATTGAAAGCCGAAAGCCATGTGACGCTTGAAAAGCTATTGTTGTCAGACAGATCGTTGAATACTTGTAATTCTGATTATTTTTCCTACAGCGACTACCACCGCCTTACCGACTACCATGGCGTAGCCTATGTGCCTACAACGGGAAAAAACTATAATAAAACCACCTATGTAAGCTATGGCGAAGGTGTGCCGCGCAGTTATGTGTTTTATGCCGATAACAGAACTGCCGTAGCCTACTATTCGAGTTTGCGAAAGAATTCGATAACCGAAACGAAGTATTCTATTTGGTATAAGGACTTACATATGTTGTCTTCGTTCGAGTTTTACGATTTCAATCACAACCTGCCGATAGACAAAGCAACTTTCGAGATTATTGCGCCAAATTATGTAAACCTCAACTTTATATTGAAGGGTGAGAACACCGGCATAATACAACAAACAAAGGAAGAGAAGAATGGGAAGATGATATACAGGTTTACGGCCACCAATATATTGCCTATGAAGAGCGTGGGCAATGTGCCGTCTATACTGTATGCCATACCGCATGTTGTGCCCTACATAAAATCGTACAGGCTGGTAGGCGCCAAGAAAGACAGCGCCTGGCTGCGCAACGCCGATGATCTGTATAAGTATCTGTATGGGTATGTGCGCAATCTGAATATGAAGGAAGATAGCCTTATTACCAAAACAGTAAAAGAGATAACCAAGAATGACAATAGCGCGCGCGACAAGGCTGCTCATATTTATAAATGGGTGCAGGATAATATTCACTACATAGCCTTCGAAAAAGGACTGGAGGGCTGGAAGCCAAGGGAAGCAAGTCTGGTATTTAAACGTAAATACGGCGATTGCAAAGACATGACCAGTATTTTGGTAGCAATGTACCGCAAGGCTGGCCTAGATGCATATTTCACCTGGATAGGCACCAGCTCTTTACCTTATACCAACGAGGAGACGCCAATGCCCGGAGTGAATAACCATATGATATGCGCTTTGAAACTGGGCAGCGATTGGGTGTTTCCGGATGCTACCAGTTCTATCAATCCGTTTGGCGTAAACAGGGAAGATATACAGGGTAAGGAAGCGATGATAGCGATAGATGAAAATACCTATAAGATAGTAACAATACCAGTAGTGGCTGCCGACAAAAACACCATCACCGACAACACATCGCTAACACTGAATGAAGGTAAGGTAGCCGGATTTACAAAAGTGAACTATACGGGCTACCCTGCATGGGAGATGGCTGAAATAAATAAGTATGTCAGGAAAGACGAAGAAAGAGAAAAAGTAATAAAAGCGCGGATAGGAAGAGCGTCGGCCAAGTTTATGCTTGCCAAGTATGATTTAGAAACGCCCGAGACAGGCAACAAGGACGCAACGCTAAAAGCTACATTTACTGTAGACGATTATGTGCAACAAGTGGGCAAAAAGAGCTATGTTAATATGAATGTGCTGCACACTATGGAAGATATGTGGATAGATGCAGACAAAAGAAACGTGCCCTATTATGTAGACTACAAAGAAAAAAAGAAAGAAGTGGTAGAGCTGGAAATACCTAAGGGCTATAAAGTGGCCTACTTACCGCCAAGCGCTAAAGGCGGCGTAGATGGATTGTGGAGTTACACTATCAGCTACAAAGCGGATGCAAACAAGATAACCCTAACGAAGGTTTACGATATAAATACGCTTGCTGTAACTCCCGCTCAGTTTGCCGCCAACAATAAGCTGGTGGAAGACCTTAAAAAACAGTACAAAGAATCAGTAGCGCTAACTACCAAATAATCTAAGCAAATGAAAAAAATTTCTGCATACCTAATGCTTTTTTTGGCTACCGGACTATCTGTTTCTGCGCAAAAGAAGTTGGCTCAAAAACCCGCTTATGTGGAGTGGGAAGAGCATCCGATAGTGCATGCTGTGCCGCCCGAATATGCCAAAGAATCTGCAATTATGCTGTTGTACGATGTGAATCTGGACTACAGGTTTGAGGGTAGGCGCACTAATATGTATTATACCAAGCACCGTATAATAAAGGTGCTGGACGACAGAGGAATAGAAAGTAATAATAAAATAAAGATTCCTGTAGGCAGGTATACCCGCGTTCCGCTTATCAAGGCGCGCACCATATTGCCTGACGGCAAAGTGAAGGAAATTGCCAAGGAAATGATTAAGGTAACCAAGAATGAATACGGGCAGAACACGATAGTAATAGCAATGGAAGGCGTGGAAAAGAACGCCGAAATAGAATTGCTGTTAAAGGCGATCAACCCGATGTACTATTTTGGGTCAGAACAGTTTCAGTTTTCTGTGCCTATAGCAGAGGCAAGGTTTTCTATGTCTTATCCCAAAGAATTAGTGTTTGAGGAAAAAGGGTACAACGGATTTCCTACAGTGCGCGATACAGTGATCAATAACAGGCGGAGGATCAATATTGTGCAAAACGATATACCCGCTTATGTGCCTGAAAAACACAGTTATAACGATCTGTATACAAAGAGAGCAGAG
This sequence comes from uncultured Flavipsychrobacter sp., assembly GCA_964561325.1. Lineage (GTDB taxonomy): Bacteria > Bacteroidota > Bacteroidia > Chitinophagales > Chitinophagaceae > Nemorincola. The sequence continues at coordinate 9,867 of CAZLPE010000015.1, read as the reverse complement.
TACAAACTGGTTAGGTTTGTAGATGAGAACGAAAATGATACTAAGCCGCTACAAGGCGCCAATGAAATAGCTAAGGGTATATACAACGACCACATAAAATTAACCGACAAAGAAAAGAAGGCCGTTAATAAATACCTGACCGAGCTGGGCGTGGCCGGAGCCGGCAACGAATTTGAAAATATAAAGAAGATTGAGAATGGAATAAAGAACAATGTGGCGCTGTATGCCGATGTAGAAGGCGATGAAAATGCGCTCGACTCCATTATTAACAAGAAGGCTGCTACAACTACAGGTTACATCAGGCTGTTTGCAGCTTGTTTTGCGCAGGCAGGGGTAGATTTTGAGTTAGGCATGGTCGGCGACCGTAGAGAGCGGAAGTATGACCCGAAGTTTGAAAACTGGGGTAATATGGATACGCACGTATTTTATTTTCCGCACCAAAAGAAGTTTTTAAGTCCCGCTAATCTTTATTGCAGGTACCCGATTGTAGATGAAGAGCTGCTAACCTCGAAGGGCGTGTTTTGCGCAATAAAGCCCGGTGAAGAACCCAAAGGCATAACTACTGCATCAATAGCAGATATAATAACAGTAGCTCCGCTACCTGAGACGGAGAGCGTGCAAAAACTTGTGGCAAATGTGAGCCTGAATAAGGAAATGGAAGCGAAGGTAGACGCTACGTATACCTACAGCGGCTATACCGCAACCGGCCTGCGCGAGGCAATAGCAACAGTGAAGCCCGAACAAAAAAAGGACCTTATGATGCGCCTTACTCCGCTTGCTGAAAAGCCAGACCAGATTGTAAAATATACTGTAGCAAACGAAGGCTTTGACAATTATTATAACAATAAACCGCTTGAGGTATACACAAGCGTACAAATGCCGGGAATGGTGACCAAGGCGGGTAACGAGTACTTACTGAAAGTAGGTTCGGTAATAGGCGCACAGATGTCTATTTATACCAAGGAGCCTCGTCGCACACCGGTAGATCTGGACTATCCGCATACAGTAACGCGGACTATAACGGTAGATATACCCAAAGGGTATAAAATACTGAACCCTGAAAAGCTGAGGATACAAGCTGATTTTGTGGACAAGGATGTAAATACCGTCGCCGCCTTTAATTCGTCGTACGAGATAAAGACCGACAAGGTGAATGGCGATAAACTGGTGGTGTATGTAAAAGAGTTTTACAAGCAAATACATTACAGCCTGCTGGAGTATGAGCACTACCGTAAAGTAGTAAACGCCGCAGCCGATTTTAGCGCTGTGACGTTGGCCCTTACCAAAAAGAAGTAAAAGAGTAGCTTAAGTTTTAATAAACACAAGCACATACAATGCGATTGTATCAATTATTAAGAAAGGGGATAAGCGCCAACCAGATTATGGTTGCCTGCTTATCCCTGTTTTTTTGGGGTAGTTCTTGCTCGTCGGCAAATCCGGATATGGAACTGGCTAAGCGACAATGCGATAATTACTACAAATTTTTAAAGGAGCGGCAGGTAGACTCAACTTTGCAATTGTTTGGAGTACAGGCCGATATTAAGACTCGAAATCAGCTAATAGCCGATCTTGATGCCAACCGCAAGGCATTGGGCAATGTAGTGTCGGCATCGCGGTACACAACTAAAGTAACAAAAGACAGCAAAGACGGTAAAAACGAGACCCAGGTGGCTATAGTATACAAGGTGCAGTACGATTCGAGCTACCTATCTAAAGAAGTATTCTATTTTCATATGTCTGGCGGGTTTGTCGGTCGCATAGATAGTTTGTCTTGCGAAGGGTGGGAAGAAGCGGAGAAAAAGAATATTAACTAAGATGTTATAAATGGGCTGCGCTATATTATTGCGGTAATAATGGCAAGTAATATTGGGTGATTATCAGCATAAAACAAAACAAGATTAAGGATAATTGATACCCAACCAATGCAAAAAAATAGCGGTCATAGTACATACAGTATCAACTTATAGTTGCAAAAACACGAGCGGCTACCGCGGTAGCAAGGACGCTCAGCTCGTGTAGGGGAAACCGGAGATATTGTGCATAAAAAATAGGTAATTAAAATATAGTATATAAAAGTGCAGGCATGCAATAGAGCGAAAAAAAACCGGAAATTTTCTTAACTTTAGATTACTTTCGGCGCCCGAATTAGCGTGTTTTTTTAGGGCAAAGGTTGATTTGTATATGTATAATGCAGTAGTTCAAATAGCTTATGTTAGTTGACTGTTGTGTGTTATACATTATTAGTTGTTGCAAAACTTGCTTTTCTTGAAAAAATTAACGTATTTTTCGGTCGGTAATGCTTTTTTTAGTATGTTTACCAACCATTTTGAGTGAAATTGATTATTAAATTAAGGCTTGGCTTATGAAAAAATTGTCTTTACACTACCTATCAGATACTTGTTTTAGAATGCGAACAAATGCGATGAAGATATTTTTTATCGGCCTGATGCTTTGTTGCATCAGCATTTCGTCGTTTGCTCAGGTAACGGTTACACCCGCTACCGGAGGCACAACAGTTTGCCCTGAAACGGCTGTAAGCGGTCTTACGCCAGGTTGTACAATATTAGGCCCCATAGTAATCAATGAAACTAACAATACGGACTTTTCAGTTGGCGCATCATTTGATACTCTTATTCTTGTACCTCCTGCTGGCTGGCAATTCAGTTGCGCTGCGCCTACCATTACGGCTTTAGGCGGCGGCGATATTACCGCAGTTTCAAGAATGTTGTTTGCCAATCGATTGATTATCAGTATAGCTTGTCCTACCAATACTCGTCATGACCAGTTAACCATATCGAGTTTACAAATACAGCCATTAACCACAACAGCTACACCGGGATATATAAGCGATTCATTTGCAGTAGGTGTTTCTGGTATTACTACAGGTCACTCTGGTACTAATTTTGGTAATCTTCGCATAGCATCTCCTATTCTTGGCGTATATACATTGTCTGGCGGCGGTAGCTATTGTTTAGGTACTGGCGGCGTACATTTATTCCTTAACGGATCAGATACCGGTATGCTGTACTTAGTTCGTTTGGGCGGCGTTACCACTGCTACCGTTACAGGTACAGGCGGATCACCACTTGATCTGGGCGCGATGACAGCGGCGGGAACTTATACGGTATTAGCAACAAACACATGTGGCGCCACTGCAAGTCAGGGCGGCTCAGCAACGGTTACTGTATTGCCGCTACCAGTGCCATATACTATCACTGGAGGTGGAAACTACTGCTCCGGCGATACCGGCGTTGTAATAGGGCAGTCTGGATCTTCACCGGGCGTCAGGTATTATTTATACAACGGTTCAACCCTTATAGATAGCATAGACGGTACAGGCGGAGCGATCAGTTTCGGTACCAGAACAACAACAGGTACACATTCGATTGTAGGAAGGGATTTGGGTAGCAGCTGTACGCGAAACATGACAGGCACCGTATCAGTTGGTATACTGCCTTTGCCTGCAGATTGCCCGGTAACAGGCGGTGGCAGATATTGTGCTGGAGGCACGGGCGTGCACATAGGTACGCTTTGCTCTAATGTAGGCATTAACTATCAGTTATATCAAGGCACTTCACCTATTGGCGGTGCACGACCAGGCACAGGTTCAGCCATAGATTTCGGTTTGTATACTGTGGCCGACACCTATACTGTAGTCGCTACCAATGCAGTAACCGGTTGTCACCGTACAATGACGGGACGCGCAATCATAACAATAGACCCGAGAGCGCCAATAACAGGAACTACCAGTTTGTGTTTGGGTGCATCTACAACACTCACAAACAGTATACCCGGTGGCGTATGGAGCAGCAGCGCTGTAAC
>CAZLPE010000015.1:0-5945 GCA_964561325.1 uncultured Flavipsychrobacter sp. | reverse complement strand
GGCGGTTGCGTTGGCACCTATCCGGTAACTGTGTTGCCCGCTGTGCCGGCAATAACAGGCGTAAACGACCTCTGCGCATGGTTTTTCAGAGATACAGTATGCAATGCCGACCCAACAGGTTACTGGAGCAGTACGCTGGTAACCGTTACTAACATTGGTTCGGGCTGTGCGCTTGTATTGGCATATCCTCCGGGCGTTGCAACAATCACTTATACATTGCCTACAGGTTGCTACACAACAGCAACACTTACCATTAATCCTCAACCAGCTCCTATAACTGGTATTGACACAGTATGCGTAGGCTTGACAACTGTTTTCAGCTCAGGACCTTTCGGTGGCTTGTGGACAAGCAGCAACACAGCTGTAGCAACTGTAGTGCCTGTGAGCGGCGACATATTGGGCATAGATGCAGGAACTGCGATTATTACCTACACATTGCCAACAGGTTGTTTACAAGTTAAGACAGTATATGTTCGTCCGAACCCCGACCCAATAGCCGGGCCAACGCGACTATGCTTTGGTACGACAATAACGCTCACCGACGCTACGCCGGGTGGTAGATGGACCAGTAGTAATACGGCTGTAGCCCCAATAGGATTTACTACCGGTATACTTACAGGTTTGTCTGTGGGTACGGCGACAATTACTTACCGATTGCCAACAAGTTGTTTGGTAACTTACGATGTTACGGTAGACCCTGTGCCTGGCTTAATAACGGGACCGACGGAGCTATGCGAGGGCGCAAGTATTACGCTAACGGAATCGTCGACGGGCGGAACATGGAGTAGCAACGATACAATGATAGCTACAATAGATTCGCTGACTGGCGTACTCAATGGAGTAAGAGCAGGAGCGGTAATCATTACTTATTCATTCGGTACAGGTTGCAGCGTTACTTATGGCGTAACTGTTAATCCGCTACCTACTCCAATCACTGGCGACACTGTAGTGTGCGTTGGTCGTTCGGTGGCATTAAGCAGCGGACCAGGAGCTGGTACGTGGACAAGTAGCGTGCCCACAATAGCATACATTGATCCAGTAGGCGTTATTACAGGTATATCTCCCGGAACAGTAATTACTACATTCACATTGCCTACCGGATGTCTTACCACTCGCGCATTTACGGTTAATCCGAATCCGGATGTTATTACCGGTATTAGATCATTGTGCGTGGCGCAAACGGTTACACTTTCTGACGCTACCACAGGCGGTTCATGGATCAGCACAGATCCTGCGATTGCTACAATTGGTTCCGGCGACGGTCTTGTAACCGGCGTATCTCCGGGCACAGTAATTATCGACTATATATTGCCTACTGGTTGCTTTACTTCAACGTTTGTAGTAATACATCCGGTTCCGGATACCATAGGCGGTCCACGCGAGGTATGCGTTGGCCAGACAATAACATTAACTAACTCAGTAGGCGGCGGAAGATGGTTGAGCCTCAACCCTTCTGTAGGCGATATTGATTCTCTGACTGGCGTGTTTACCGGCGTATCTGCGGGTACAGTATTGGTGATGTATACTATAGCAAGCAGCTGTAGCGTGCTTGTAAGCATAGATGTTCATGCACGTTCTCCAATCACCGGTCCAACAGAAGTTTGCGTAGGCAATACAATAGTATTAGACAACGCTACGCCCGGCGGAATATGGTCTAGCAGCAACGATGCAATTGGTAGTATAGACCCTGCAGGTAATGTATTGGGTGTGTCTGCTGGTACCGTAACTATTACTTATACTACTTCTACATTGTTTGGCGGTTGCGTGTCGCTTTATACCGTAACGGTATATCCGCTTGCGCCTATAGAAGGACCACGCAATGTGTGCGAAGGCCTGACAATAACGCTAACAAACACAGTGGCGGGCGGAAGCTGGTCGCTTGATGATCCATCAATAGGTAGTATAGACACCGCCGGCGTGTTTACAGCAATATTGAGAGGTACAACAATAGTAACTTATCTATTACCTACAGGCTGTTCTGATACCTTCCTGGTTACCGTTGACCCATTACCTGATCCTATCTACGGCTCAGTACCGATATGTAAGTCAGATTCTATGACGCTAACTGACGCTACCACCGGCGGCGTATGGACCAGCAGCAACACAACAGTGGCAACCGTCGATTCGTTTGGCGTAGTGACTGGGGTAGATGCCGGTACAGCCACCATTACTTATACATTGGCGACAGGTTGCTTAACGACAACAACAGTAGAAATTTATCCGCACGAAGCAATCACAGGTGTATTTGCAGTATGCGTAGGCTTAACAACAGACCTGGATAATGCAGTGCCCGGCGGAACCTGGAGCAGCAGCGACATTACTATTGGCGATGTGGATACAACTGGTATAGTGACCGGCGTAATGGCAGGCACTGTAACAATCACTTATTTGACATCGAATGGTTGTCAGTCTATCGCAACAGTTACGGTTAATCCGCTACCTGATACAATAGCCGGCACACCGGTTGTTTGTCAGTTCTCACGTATCACGCTTACCGATGCAACACCAGACGGAACATGGAGCAGCAGTAATATTACTATTGCTACAATAGACACCGACGGCGTTGTGACCGGCGTAAGAGCAGGAACTTGTATCATAACTTATACACTCGGAACAGGTTGTATCGCTACTACTACATTGTTGGTTAATCCAGTGCCTGCGCCAATAACAGGTATAAGAGATGTATGTATCACATTCAACACACGTTTGTTTGATGCAACTCCGGGCGGTTTGTGGTCGAGCGACAGTACGCACATTGCTACTATCGATATCCTCTCTGGTTACATCACTACAGTATCCGTTGGTGTGGCTACGATATCTTATACATTGCCGCTCACTGGTTGCGCTGCAACAACAACGGTTACCGTTCATGCGGCTCCAACGATAGTTGTTTCGCCATCATTGATGAAGTGTAAAGCGGAAACAAAACGCCTTAACGCAAGCGGCGCCGGTCCTGGTGGAAGCTATCAGTGGACGCCATCTTATGGTTTGTCTTGCACAGCCTGCACATCGCCTGATGCAACTCCTACGGTAACAACTACATATCGCGTGATAGCGACTAATGCCGCAGGATGTAAAGACACTGGCTTTATAACTGTGTTTATCGATTCTGCTTTGGCTAACATGCGTATAGTAGGCCGCGACAGTATTTGCGCCGGCACTTGCGATACACTGACTGCAACAGGCAGAGCAGGCACTTATTTTGAATGGAAACCCGCTCGCGGATTGTCTTGTACTATATGCGACAAAGTAATTGCATGTCCTGATTCTACTCAGCAATACTGGGCAGTAGCAATTGACGACTGGGGTTGTAAAGATTCTGTGTCATTTACCGTGCATGTAGACACGCTGCCACGTATGAAGGTATTGCCTTTCCCAACTATTGTATGTCGCGGTACGCCATTACAGATGTATGCATTCGGATCTTACTCTTATGTGTGGTCTCCGCCCTATGGGTTGTCTTGCGATTCTTGCAGCAACCCTGTGTGCACAGATACATTTAACATGGTGTACAATCTGACAGGCTATACCAAATTAGGTTGTGCAGACTCTATAAAAGTGAAAGTATCTGTATTGGATACCAACTATAATATAGTAAGCAACGACACCGTGATTTGTATAGGCGGAAGCGCTAAGTTGAGCGCCTATAGCCATAGCTTGGTAGGTAATCTGGATATCCCAACGTATATGTGGTTCCCGACTACCGGACTTGATAATCCAAACATCGACAAGCCAACTGCTACGCCTGATGTAACAACTGTTTACTCAGTAGTGATAACAGAGAACGTTTGCTTTAAGGATACTCAGGAAGTTGTAGTGGTTGTAGATCCGATACCGAACATCACTATTACTCCGCCTTCGCAAACAGTTGTAGCAGGTACTCAGGTTCAGTTGACCGCTACTATTGACAACGGCGTAATATCTAAGTACATATGGACGCCCGGTAATTCGTTGTCTTGCGATACGTGCTTCAACCCGATAGCTACGCCATCTGTTAATACAACCTACAATGTAGTAGTTACCACAAATCATGGTTGTGTGAATTCAGACACAGTGTCGATACGGATTTATTGCGATAACAGTCAGGTGTTTATACCCAATACGTTTACGCCTAACGGCGATGGTATGAACGACCGATTCTATGTTAGCGCTAAAGGCGTGAGTCTGATAACAAGAATGAGCGTTTACAATCGTTGGGGACAATTGGTGTTTGATGCGCACAATATACAGCCTAACGATCCCGGCGCCGGTTGGGATGGTCAGTATAACGGGTATGTTGTAGAACCGGATGTGTTTGTGTACATTGTGGATGCGGTTTGCGAATTAGGAACAACATACCATTATCAGGGTGATATTTCGATTGTGCGTTAAAGTGTAAATTGAACATTAAAAAAGAGCAATGATGAAACGTTATTTAACCATATTATCTGCCAGTGTGGCGCTCGCTTTTGGCGGCGCAGCATACGGTCAGGACATACACTTTTCACAGTTTTATGAGAATGCCGTTTTACGTAATCCAGCGTTGACCGGTATCTTCACCGGCGACTATAAGATAGGCATGGATTATCGTACACAGTGGGGTAACTCTTTTGTGCCTTACAATACGGTTATGGTGTCTGGTGAAACAAGAATTTTGGTGAACCGTAATGTTGGCGATTATCTTAGTATTGGTTTGGTAGGTACTTACGACAAAGCGGGTACTATTAATTTCACAAGTACTCAGTTGTATCCGGCAATTAGTTTCAATAAAGCGCTTGAGGATCAGCATAATTCTTATTTGTCTGTTGGTTTTACCGGTGGTTTCATCAATCGCTCAGTAGACCAAAGCCTGATGACAACCAGCTATCAGTGGCAAAACGGCTTGTTTAGCACTAATAACCCAACTGGCGAAACGAGTACTTTCAAGAGTTTTAGCCATTACGATTTAGGCGCAGGCGTAAGTTTGAATAGTTCGCTGGATCAGTACGGTAAATACAACTATTACTTGGGCGCAAGCGCATACCACATCAATCGCGCAACACAGATATTCAGTGGCGGCGATGTGTTGATTAAGTTGCCTGTGAAATGGCAGTTCAGCGGCGGTATCCATTTGCCGCTTAGCGAGCAGTTTTCATTTACAGCGCAGGCTAACTATAGCGTAATGCAGCCATATAGCGAATTTCTTGCCGGCGGTATGTTTATGTACAAGAGTATTCCTCCGGGACTACCAAGTATTTTCGCATTCAGTTTTGGTATGTACGTAAGGTCGCAGGATGCTGTTATACCAACGTTTAAGATTGACTATAAAGACCTTTCTTTTGGCTTTTCTTACGATGTAAATAATTCATCGCTGTCTACCGGCGCAAATGGCGCCAGCGCTACAGAAATCACCCTTTATATGAAAGGTCATTACGAACATAAAAAGAATCCACGCGACCCGGTAATGTGCCCAAGATTTGAAGACGATATTAATCCAAATAATACTTTCAGATACTAACATAACTACTCATTTGCTATTGTACTCGGGCTATCTTCCTTAAAAAAAGATAGCCCGAGTTGTTTTTGTATTTGTGCATATACTTTTCTTTTTTGTTTCTCAATCAGAGGTTAAAGCCAGTATATAAGTATGTTCTCCCAAAGAGTTTTTTATTGGCTTAACTGTACTGATAAACAATTGTTACGTTTTGGTTTTGATTGTTTTTGTGTAGTGGTTTTAAGCGCTTTCGTAGCGTCTGTGAATATATTTTGAAAAAATAATAGTACATGTAGCTGGTATTCAGTCGTTATTTCGCTCTGTTTTCGTTGTGTTTTGCGTATAATAGGTACGTATAGGTGTATAGATAAGTAGATTTCTGTGTTTCCTAACTTTGCAAAATGTTAGCATTCTGTGTATTTAGCAATTTGAATTTCTGCGTTTTCTGGAGCCAAAATGCTGTATTCATTGGTGGGCTTGATGTTGGTTAGTT
>CAZLPE010000014.1:25060-47712 GCA_964561325.1 uncultured Flavipsychrobacter sp. | reverse complement strand
GAAACCAACCGGATCTGAAACGTATAAAGTATGTAGAAGGAGCCGACTCGGTATACAAGGCGCAAATTTCGAATAATACAGACCCTGTAAACGGCGGAGGAAGATACTACGCTACACTTTACGAGAAAACATACAGCTTCAATCACCAATTTACCCAAAAAGTAAAAATCACTGACAACTTCAGCTTTGATGTAAGCGCTGGCAACTATCTGGAATATAAAGAAAGAAACAATAAAATACGCCAATTCAGCTATATCATAAGGCCAGGCAGAATAGCGCAAGAATTGACAAAGCTGCCTATAAATCAAATATTTCAAGACTCAATAGGCGGTACAAATACGTTTAAAATAAGTGAAGGAACCAACGACTATGACGAATATACCGGCAAGAACAAATTGATTGCAAGTTTTGTATCATTCAAAATCCCGGTTACTAAGCAATTTACCATCTTTGGCGGCGCTCGTTACGAGTTCAACACTCAATCGATCAATACTTCGGTTAACTACAATCCTATTAATCTGGATGTAGAAACAAAGTTCTTGTTGCCTTCTGTGAATGCTTCGTACAACTTCACAGACAAGAGTCTGGTTCGCGCGGCATATGGCAAAACGCTCAACAGACCCGAGTTTAGAGAGTGGGCGCCAATATTCTTCTACGATTTCGATGAACTGGCCGGAAACAAGGGTTCCTTATTCCCAACAACGGTTACAAAAAACATCAATGTAGGCGATACGCTGAAGGTTGCTGAAATTCAAAACTTCGACTTGCGCTACGAATTATATCCGTCTTCTGGCGAATTGGTGCAGGTGGGCGCTTTTTATAAATCATTTACTAACCCTATTCAGCGCATCATTATACCCGGCAGCAGCAGCGGCGACAGCAGAGCGTACACGTTCATTAACGCCAACGAAGCCTATTGCTATGGCGTAGAACTCGATATGCGTAAAAACCTGGGTATAGTAGACAATCAATTAGGTACCGACTTCTTTAAAGACTTCACGCTTGTAGGTAATCTGTCATTGGCTAAAAGCGAAATGAAGATAGATACTACCAGAGTAAAAGCGGGTATACCAAAATCTACCATACAGGGACAGTCGCAGTATGTAGTAAATGCAGGAATCTATTATCAAAGTTTGCAAAACGGTTTTCAGGGATCATTGTTGTACAATGTGTTTGGTTCACGTCTTTATGCGCTTGGCACAAACGATGTAGGCGGTGAAAGCATAGGCGAACTACCCTTCCAGTCGCTCGACTTCACCGTTTCTAAAACTTTCCACAAACACTACATACTCACATTTGGCGTGCAAAACCTGCTTGGTTCAAGAGTTTCATTTGTAAAAGATACGAACAGAGATAATGAGTTTGATTCTAAAAACGACAGAGACTATCGCAGTTACTACCCAGGCCGTTACTATTCTTTAGGACTAAAGATCAAGTTCTAATCGGTTAACATTGGCGTAATCCACGAATAACCTTTTAGTAATCTGGCGTTCATATTGGCATAACATACCCATTCTACTTTTGCAATAAATAAAAACAAAAACAAACAATTATGAAAAAACTTTTTCTTTGCTCGGCTTTGGCGATTGCAGCTTATTGCAAATCCTTCGCCTACACAACCATTACAGTAAAGGACAGTATCTCTACAAACACCACCTGGTCTTGCGACAAACAGTACCTTCTGAAAGGATACGTTTATGTTACAGCAGGCGCAACGCTGACAATTGAACCAGGCACCATCATCAAAGGTGATAAAGACACTAAAGGAGCCCTGATCATTGAGCGCGGAGCAAAAATTATGGCTGTAGGCACTGCAAGCCAGCCAATCGTTTTCACTTCAAATATTGAACCCGGTTCAAGAACTTACGGCGACTGGGGTGGCGTTATTCTTTGCGGCAAATCTCTTGTAAACTGGACAGCAGGTCAGGCTCAGGTAGAAGGCGGTCCACGTTCTTTCTACGGCGGCACAGACATACACGATAACAGCGGTACAATGCAGTATGTACGTATCGAATTTGGCGGTGTTGCATTCTCTCCAAACAATGAGGTGAACAGCCTTACATTTTGCGGCGTAGGCGATGGAACAACTATCGACCACATACAAGCCTCTTATGGCGGCGATGATGCTTTCGAATTTTTCGGCGGCACAGTAAATACGCACCACATGGTATCTTACAGAACTTGGGACGACGACTTCGATACAGATAATGGTTACCAAGGTAAAAATCAGTTTCTGGCTGTGATCAGAGATCCATATTCCGCAGACTTGAGTGGTTCAAAAGCATTTGAGAGCGATAGCTACCTGGGCGGCACTTACTCTGGTATTCCTGCTGATAATACAAAAATGAACAGAAGTATCTTCTCTAACTGTACTGTTATCGGTCCGTTGGTAAGCCCTACTTCTACTGCATTCGATCCTAACTTTGTAGCAGGTGCACATCTTCGTCGCGGTTCGGGCATGAGCATATTGAACAGCGTATTCGCTGGTTGGCCAGCAGGTCTTTTGATAGACGAATCATCATCTGCATACGGTTCTACTGTTGCTAATATCATGACAAACGAACTTCAGTTCCGTAACAACATCATCTGCGGTTCACCAGTTTTCCCATCAACTACAACTCGCAAAGACGTATTCTTTGTTAAGGATGGCGCACGCTCTTTGACTCCGACTACAACAATGGGCGATACTACTTCTACAGGTACAGATTGGTCTACGCTTACTGGTTTTTCTGGTCCGGTTGCATTCCTGAACAATCCTTCTTTCAAGAACAAAACCTACGCCTCTATGTCGGGTTCTGTATTCTTAGGCAACCCATTCAACCTTTCTAATCCAAACCTGGTACCAAACAGCACTTCGCCAATTTGCTTCAACTCTGCGCATCCGTTCAATCCAAACTTGCCATTGAACTACGATACTACCAGCAGCTATGCAAACTACAACGTGCCTGCAGTACCTCCAGAATTCACAACATCAAAGGCTTCTGACGCTTTCTTTACAAAAGTTAACTATGTAGGCGCTTTTGCTGGTACAGGCAAAACTTCTGACAACTGGATGAGAGGTTGGACTAACTTCGACCCGGTAAACGAAAACTACGATCTTACTTGCTATGTTGCTCCAGATCCATCGAGCGTGGCTACTGTAAACGCAGATGCTAACTTCAGCGCAAGAGTATTCCCTAACCCAGCTAACACAGTTGCAACTGTACTGGTTGACGTAACTACCGGCGGCGCTATGACAATAACGCTGAGCGATATGACTGGCAAAAAAGTAAAAGAAATAATGAATGGTGAAGTAAGAAGCGGCGAACAAACATTCAGCTTCTCTACAACAGACCTGAGCAGCGGTTTGTACATCATCAATATCAATACTGAAAACAAACAAAAATCATTGAAGATCAGCGTTATCAAATAAGCTGATTCTCTAAAGAGGTGTATGTTTAATTAAAGGTCGGTTCGGATAATATCCGGCCGACCTCTTTTTTGTGGGTATACAAACATCAAAACTTTTGTTGAGTAATTGGCGCCACATTATTTTTAGTAATTAGTCGTACCAACATTTAAGAGGCAATTGCAATCCAATAATAAATGTAGCTCCCAACAAAGACTACTCCCAACTATTTGCCCTCCGAAACCTGCAAGCAGAATTGTAGCGCCTAATAGCCGCACAGGTCATGCAGATTAGGTTGCTCAATAAAGCAAAAAGTACAGATTGTACATGTAATATGGGCAGTGGCCAATAGTTTTGGAATAACCATACTAATGTGATTGTGTGGAGAAAGCCTAACCAGACATATACCCAATGGCGCAATTGCACCAAAAGCATCAATTGCTGCAAAATACCGGTTTGCTGTTACAATAGCTTTACAACACATCCAAAAGAAGATGTCCATACAACATGGCAAAAAAATACCCGCAGATTTTGCTGCGGGTATAAACTATCATTTTTCACGACTACATCTTCTTGCAATTCTTAGTCAGCGTCTTCTTATCTATCCAGCTATTTAGCTCTTTTACGGTCAATTTACCGGCTTGTTTTACACCGCAATCACAAACTTCTGAAATCGGACTTTTATCGCCAATCATTTTAAACAATGCATCGGGCGATGGAGCTGCTTTGAGCTTAGCATACTGTGTATAAGTCATTTTAATGAAAGCAGTGTTCTTGTTTACACCGCGTTTGTCGAGAAAATAACCTTTATGCAATAAAGCAGGAAGCGCTGTTGCGCCTCCTGCTTTAATATCTGCCGGATCGGGATACGATACGACGGTCTTTTTATCATCAGATAGTTGCACCGGCACCAGCAATCTGTTACTTGCCTTTGTTTTGTACACAATCACATGAGGTTGTACACCACTTTGCGCCGAACTAAAATTTGCTTTTGCAAAAAAGAGAAGAGTTAATGCTATACTTACTTTCCTCATTTTGCTACTACTATTTGTTTAGTTACTGTTTCTTCACCTGATTTAACCTGTACTATGTATATACCGTTAGCATATGATGTCAGTGGAATATTAACAAACGACTGACCTGCTTCAGGAACAATACGGTTCATTTCACGACCTTGTATGTCTACAATTCTTATTTCACTTGCAGTAGCGCCTGGCGTAAGAACATTGAGCATGTCTGTAGCAGGGTTAGGGAATATATTCACTTTGTTTGCTACCGGCGCTGGTTCATTTACATCTACGCCTCCATATACTGAAATCAGTATCGGATTTTCGTAGGGCAAGTAACAACCTGTGGTTGTAAGAGAGCCAGAAGTTGGCGTATGCTGAATAGCCAGAACATACATACCACCAGGAACAGTCATTGAACTGTTAGTGAATGTATATGACCTGAACATGAGCGCAGGGATAGAAGCGCCGCTGATAGACTGAACCAGATACGATACGCCTGTATTGATATTGATCAACGAAGCCTGTACAGATCCGTTAAATGGCGCTCCGCCATTGTTAGACAATTTTGTAGTTACTGTCATAGGCTGACCGCTTATACGGCTATGTGCGCCTACATGCAGCGAGTCGTACAACGCGATATTGTTGTCGGCAACAACATCCATTGCATTGTAGTTATAGAAAGTAGTACCGTTGTTAGCAACCGGTGTCCATGCGGCTGAGCTGCTGTTACGATACATCACCTGCATGTGGTAGTAATTCATTGGAATCATTCCCCACAGACCGCCTGTAGTAAATGTTAATGTAGCAGAACTGTCATTTGCTGGTATAGACAAACCAGTAAGTGTTTGCACAGTGCCTACAAGCAAATTAGCAGTATCAAACACCTGAACACAAACATCGCCTGTAAACGTAGTAGCATTTGAATTCAGCAATTTAGCCGTACAAGTAAAACTTGTTTTGTACTGCATTGCCGAATTGTTGGTGCAGCTAAGGTGCGACTGCATTTTGATATTGCCAGTACCTGTTGGGTAGGTATCTGGCTGGATGCCGATAATCACTTGCTGGCTTGAGTTGAAGTTACCGCCGCCGCCGCCAACGCCAAGCGCAGGAGGAGCAATAGCATCAACAGAGTAGTAACCATCCGGACCCGTACCGCCCCAGCCCCAGTTGAAGTGCATTTTGTTAGTTGCGTCCCAACCATCGCACACCCATGCGTGACCGCCGCTTGTACCCTGACCAGAATAAAACAGTGGACGACCTGCATTAAGTTCATTTTTCAGCAATGTAATCCAGTTAGCTGTGGTATAAGCAGGCGCAAATGGGGTTGTATTACCACTACGCGGAACTCCGCGTAGGCTGCGTTTATAGTGAAAGTATGTTTTAAAAGCATACTCGGCACAGTTGCGCACCGGGCTGGTCATTTCTATTACATAAGCGCCGCTTAGCGAAGATGAATAATCCATATCAACACCGATGCCGCAATGTAGCATTAGCGTGCCTATTGCTGCATTGTTTGAAGTAATGGTGTTGGGCATTGATGTCCACTGATAATTGGTATTACCATAGTTGGCAGCTAACACAGTTGTAGGATAAGTTGCATCTGTGTAAGAGTGGTAACCTGTGCCGGTTGATGGCCAGTTCCAAAACTTCATGATTTGCGCCATTGCTGTAGCTACACAACCTGTTACCGCCTTTCCGCTACCAGTGCCAGGACACAAATAATTGTAATACGGAGCCTGATCCCAACGTGTAGTTACCAGCGGCGTTACTACAGTAGTACGCGCCAGTTCGTTCTTTTTAGCCACTTTTAGATCGGCCCATTGCTGCGGTACACCTTCGTTTGCGGGCAAATTATGCTCTAATACGTAGGTTATTTGGTTTTGGTATCCTTCTATCCAGTCTTTTGCGCTGGGGTTAATAGTATTTATGTCGAAGGGGTATTCGTTTGAATAAGCAAGTACCGGCAGTATCACATCATCGCCAGACACCATCACAAATCCCTTGCCGTTATTAATATTAAACACATAGTAATCAACTACAGTTTTACCATTTATTTGTGCAGTGGCAATATAGGTGGTAGAAAGATCTGAAGCGCTGTTAACACCTTGTACATGATTGGTAATCAGGAAATTACTACCAATTACTTTTGCGGCGTTTTCATCTACAGCCTTTCCGTAAGACATAACGCTTGCGCTGGATGACAGCAGCAATACGCTAAAAAACTTCTTTATTTTGTTCATAAAATGGTTTTGTATTTGATTTTTTGGTTTAGTTGTTGCTTTTAAAAGGTAAGTACAGTCAATTTTGTCTGCAATATACGCCATCTAAGATTAAAATAACAAAAATCCAATACTTTTTTGTTTGATATCCCGCGGATTTTACAAGTACTGAAAACCATTGAAATTAAATCAAGCCCTGCATACACCTTTACGATATTCACCGACCGTAGGAATGTTGGCGCTTTGCCTTATCTCTGCAATAAACACAGGTAAAAACCCATGGGGTTTGCCCATGTTACTTGTAAATATTACCTTCCGCAATTAAATGCAATCCGGCGCATTTAGCTGCTGCGCTTTGTCGCTATTACAGACCATCTTGTACCGGATTTGCATCAATACATATTAATATGGACGTAAAAAGCAATAAAAACGGCGGCGTATATTTCCCTAATCTCAACTCTGTACGGTTTATTGCCGCATTTTTAGTCATCATCCACCATATTGAGCAGTTTCGCTACATATTTGGACTTAAATACCTTAACTCGGGCTTTATCAATATAATAGGCAAACTTGGCGTTGTATTATTTTTTGTGCTTAGCGGTTTTCTGATTACCTATTTATTGCTTGTTGAAAAAGAGGTTACCCAAACCATTGGCATAAAGAAGTTTTATGTAAGAAGAATACTGCGCATATGGCCGCTCTACTACCTAATTATACTCACAGCGTTATTTGTGTTTCCAAGTATTGGTTTCTTGCAATTACCTGGTTTTGATAAAACAGACTTGTATCACCATTTTTCGTTGAAAGTAATTTGTTATCTGCTCATTTTTCCTAATCTGGTAATCAGCGCATTAGGCGTAGTACCGTTTGCCAGTCATACCTGGTCTATAGGCACTGAAGAACAGTTTTACATTATTTGGCCACTGTTGATGAAAAAAATCAACAATAAAGTGGCGCTCATGATCTCTATTATCCTCATTTATATTGGCGCAAGATTTTTATTGGGTCGGCACCCCGAAAGCGCATTAATGACAGGCATAAACGACTATCTAAAAGCGACGCCAATAGACTGCATGGCTATTGGCGGTGCATTCTCGCTCGTTGGCTTTAGTAATCATAAATGGATGCTAAAGATAAAAAAAGCCCTTTTCGACAAACGGATACAGATTGCAGTGTTTATCATCACGGTGGCGCTCATGGCAAAGGGGACTGACTTCCACCATTATCAGTACGAAATATATGCTTTGTTGTTTGGCATACTAATTATCAACCTCGCCCTCAACAAAAATACATTTCTAAACCTCGAAGAATCGTGGCTCAATTATCTCGGCAAAATCTCGTACGGATTGTACATGTACCATCCCTTTGTAATAATAGTATCGCTAAAAATATTGATAGCGCTTCAGCATACAAACAACACCTACCTCTACCCTCTTTCTATAGGGCTCACTATTGTATTGGCATCGGTATCCTATCATTTTTTTGAAAAACCGTTTATCACTAAGAAGGTAAAATACACAACCGTAGTAAGCGGAGAGGATGCCAAAACCAAAGACTGAGTAATTCACTGCTAAAAACATCCAGCATTTTTTAGTTGCTGTTTCAACTTAACAGACCACTCTTCTTGCTTTGGTTTAATAATACCATGGTTCGTTTCTGTGTCGTATAGTATTTCCTCTTCTTCCGATTCTTTTGCTATCGCCTTGTGCATCTGATCTAAAAGCGCTGCAAAATCGCCTTGAGTATATTTCCCTTGCTTAATACGCGTTACCAACTCGCAAGCTTTGATAGCAGAAATATCGAAATGCAATTGTTCGTGGGCAAGTATTCGTTCATTCTTTCCCTCAGGCCTGAACCATGATTTAGATTTATCAAAAAAGGCAGAGATTATTACGTTCACCTCTACTTGGCTATTCTGAGTTAGCGTACTGTACCGCATACTGACACCACTCATGGTAGCTGCCATTTCCTGAACGGCGCCAACAACCGGCCCTGTGAAATCAATGATCTGCAATGGGCGATTGATATCGTACACTATAAAATTTGCCTGATCAGATGTTTTACTCAAAACAACATTTACCTTAACTTCATCGCGGGTGGCAACGCTGCCTTTGTTGCCGGCCCACCATTCATCAAATGCCTTTAGATCGGCATCAATCGCTTGTTTTAGAAAATCCTCAATATGCTGGCCGGGGTCTTCGTAAAGCGTTGCCGAGCCCTTTGCAGTATAGTCTACGAGATGTTGCTTACCCACGCTGAACGCAATAGTTATGTTTGACGTAACATACCATGCGCTACCATTTTTTCTGCCGTTAATATCTACATTTTTCAACTGCATACTTACCGACTGCTTTCCTTCATTAACCTTACTACCCAAAACTGCATAGGCCTTCATAGCATTGGCGACACCCGACTGAAAATTAAGGCGTTCTGTTTTGCCAGACTTATTTAGAGTTGCAAAAAATGTAGTGTCAGCGCGCTCATCGCTTACTGTACTTACAAAAAACAAACGCGGGATATATTTGCCTTTACCTGGCTTCAAAACGAGCGCTTTAGCGCTTTGCGAAAACACAGTGACCGAACTCAAAATATAAACTATCAGGACAAAATAAAATCTCATGAACGATAAAAAAATTAGGTAAGTAAAGATAACGAGCACATATATTGCACCGAACATAATTTTTCCAAAACCTGCGGTTTAGCCATCTTTTAACAACAACATTTACTAACTTTATGGAAGAAAAAGAGTCTGTGATGAACAGCCCATAAACAATGGGGTTGGTACTTTTGAATCAACCATTAGTTATCGGGGGAGTTTAGAAAAAATACTTTCGCAATATCTTTATACTGCAATACACGCAAACTAAAGATGTTGTCAACTTAAAAATTAACTATGCAAACAGCTTATATAGTTGCAGGATTTAGAACGGCAGTAGGTAAATCGAAACGAGGCGCATTTCGTTTTTTCAGACCGGAGGATCTCGCTGTTGAAGTTATAAAAGGAATATTGAATAGCGTTCCACAACTCGACCCTCAACTGATAGACGATGTGATAGTAGGCAATGCTGTGCCGGAAGCAGAACAAGGACTGCAAGTAGGACGGATAATAGCCAATAAAGCAATTGGGGAATGGGCTGCCGGTGTTACCGTGAACCGGTATTGCGGTTCAGGGCTTGAAGCGATAGCTATTGCAACGGCTAAAATACAATCTGGAATGGCTCAGTGCATAATAGCTGGAGGAGTAGAGAGTATGAGCCTTGTGCCAACTGCAGGCTGGCGAACAATGCCCAACTACGAATATGCCAAAGCCAATGGCGATTACTACCTGAGTATGGGACTGACAGCAGAAGAGGTAGCTAAAGACTATGGCATAACCCGCGAACAGCAGGATTTGTTTTCCTACCGTTCGCACCAGCGCGCTATACACGCTATTGAGCAAGGGTATTTTAAATCGGGTATTCTACCAATAAAAGTAAAGGAAGTATACATAAATGAAAAAAACAAACGCGCAGAACGCGAATGGATGATGGATACCGACGAAGGCCCAAGAGCCGACACATCGGTTGCTGCTCTGGCAAAGCTGCCCGCAGTTTTCGCGCAGGGTGGTTCGGTAACGGCAGGAAACTCCTCGCAAACATCTGATGGCGCCGCTTTTACAATTGTTATGAGCGACAAACTGATGAAACAACTTGGACTTCAACCAATGGGTCGGTTAGTGTCGTGCGCCAGCGCTGGTGTAGATCCACGCGTTATGGGCATAGGCCCAATAAAGGCTGTGCCAAAAGTGTTGAAAAATACGGAGCTGTCATTGGCAGATATAGACCTGATAGAACTCAATGAGGCATTTGCTTCCCAGTCGCTTGCTGTGATTAAGACGCTGGAGCTCGATGAAGAAAAAGTAAACATTAATGGCGGCGCTATTTCGCTTGGGCATCCGCTGGGCTGCACAGGTGCAAAACTAACCATTCAAATACTTAATGACTTGAAACGCCTTGATAAGAGATATGGAATAGTAACAGCATGTATAGGTGGCGGCCAAGGCATAGCCGGCATCATAGAAAGATGCTAATCTGACTACAACTTTTATTTTGGGATTTGCTTAGCGGCAAATCCCTTTTTTATCCATTATTTTGAACGAGACCTACATAAAAAAAGTGTAGCTAATGAACGAACCGCTCAATAGCTACACCAATAAAACCAAAACAAATATCGTTAATAAAGATTAATACAACTCGCAGGTAGCTGTCCAATACTCAAGAATCAAAGAATCACCGGTTTTACCAACGAAATACGTATCAACGTAAGTATTTTGTCTTATGTGCAGGTTCTTCATATCATCTGTAAACTGACAGTGATTGCCTTCTCTCACAATATGGTGCGGTTGGTTATAATAAGCTACAGTCGACACCATTGAATCGTTATAAACACAAGCGTAGCAATTTTGTCTTTCCGGATTTTTTCTACAGGCGGCAAAAATCAGAGCAACCGCGGTGATAAGAAGAAGTGTGTATTTCATAAATGGGATTTTATATTTTTAAAGTTGCTGACATTCTCTTGAAAACCATGAGTATATTCTATTGAAAATAAAGCATACCACTGTTTCCGGTATCGAAAACATCGTTTTTAAAAGTTATGATGCAAATGTAATAAAATTTTCTTTTCTACGCATATCCAAATGAGAAAAGACTATTTTTTTTAATTAGTTAACGTAGCGCCGTAAAATTGAATTGGATGGCTATCAATAGACCAATACGGTTTATATTTGCCCTATGGTTAATGAAAACGATATAGAAGATGTATGGGACGAAGAGGAACCTGAAGAGGAACTTAATGAAGCCGATGCGCAACCTGTAGAACGACTGAGACTTACTACCGACAGAAGGCAAGAACCACTGCGCATAGATAAGTTTTTGATGAATAAACTGGAAGGCGCTACGCGCAATAAAGTGCAGCAAGCAATTGAGCAAGGTTTTATTTTAGTGAATGATGAAGTAGTAAAACCAAACTACAGGGTTAGACCTAATGACACAATTGTAGTTTTTGAAACACGCAGACCGGAAAGCAAAGAAATAATACCAGAGCATATACCGTTAAATATAACCTACGAAGACGATGCATTGCTTATTGTAAACAAACCCTCTGGTATGGTTGTGCATCCCGGCTGTGGAAACTATTCCGGCACGCTTGTCAACGGACTGTCGTATTATTTACAACAGGAACAGGTAGATATAGAAAATCTATCGCGCGTAGGCCTCGTACACAGAATAGATAAAGATACTACCGGATTGGTGGTTATTGGTAAGCAAGAACAAGCTATGTCGTTACTTGCCGCACAATTTAAAAAACACACAGTACACAGACGTTATATAGCCTTGGTTTGGGGCGATCTGGCTGCCGACGAAGGTACTATTCACGTAAATATTGGCCGCAATTTGCGGTTTCGTAAAATAATGGACGCATTCCCCGACGGAGATTATGGTAAGGATGCAATTACCCACTACAAAGTACTGGAACGATTTAACTACGTGACATTGGTTGAGTTGCGCCTCGAAACTGGGCGTACCCACCAAATCAGGGTACATATGAAGTATATAGGCCATCCGCTATTCAACGATGCCACCTATGGCGGAAACAGAATAGTAAAGGGTACAGTATTTAACAAGTACAAACAATTTATAGATAATTGTTTTGGTATACTAAGCCGTCAGGCGCTACACGCAAAAGAGCTCGGATTTAAACATCCTGTCACCAACGAATGGATACAGTTTGACTCTGAAGTACCAGACGATATGAAACAGGTAATTGATAAGTGGCGCGCATATACTGGCGGTATGACAAAACAAACAAAAATATCGCTTGACAGCCAGTAGCCATTTTTTGTTTACCCTATTGGGCATTTCTCAATTTTAGCAGACTGAGTTGAGTCACAAATCGGTTAAAAAAACAATAAATTAAGTGTAATGGTAGGCGTTTGCCTATTTATTAACAAAAGGAGGTTAAAAAGAATTAGCTTTGCACACCTAAATAAGCATAAATAAAATACATGATTTTGTCCGTTGTCGCTTATGGAAGCTCCATACTGCGTAAAATATGCGAAGATATCGCACCGGAATATCCGGGATTAGAAAAACTAAAAGCTGATATGTGGGATACGCTATATAACAGCAATGGCGTAGGTCTGGCAGCTCCGCAAATAAACAAAGCGATCCGGTTGTTCATTGTGGATACCGTGCAAATGGTTGAAGATTTTAATGAAGAGGATAAACGCAAATACCCGAACGAAAAACCGGTAAAACAGGTGTTCATTAACGCGCAAATGATTGAGGAAACGGGTGAAATGTGGTCGTATAACGAGGGCTGCCTGAGTATACCAAAAGTACGCGACGATGTGCAACGCCATAAAAACATTAAAATGCGCTATCTGGACGAAAATTTTGTTGAACATACGGAAGAGTTCTCAGGAATAACCGCCAGAGTGATACAACACGAATACGATCACATTGAAGGTAAACTATTTATCGACTATATGAGTCAGTTAAAAAAGCGCCTAATCAAAAAGAAACTTGACGATATTATGTCTGGAAAGGTAAGGACTGACTATAAAATGGTTTTTTCGAAATAAATCTTAAAATCCAAACATTTATTTTCGATCACGTACCTACCACTGCTTTCAAAACAGCCATTTGAACGAAGCTATAACATACAGCGAAGAGGAATTGATACAACTGCTCAAAAACCAAAGCAGAGATGGATTCAATTATCTATACCGGCAATATTCGCCGGTATTGTATGGCGTTGTGTGCAAGGTGGTAAATGACGAATTGACCGCCCAGGACGTACTGCAAGACGTATTTGTGAAAATATGGACCAACATAAGCCAGTACGATGCAAAGAAGGGAAGACTGTATACCTGGATGCTCAATATTGCCCGAAATGCCGCTATCGACAAACTAAGGTCGAAAGGGGAAATTATGAACTCAAAAATCCAATCGGGTGAAGATTCCGTAAATAAACTGGAAAGCAGTACCATGGTAGAACAAACTACCGATGGTATTGGCCTGAAAAAATTGGTAACTAATCTTAAGCCTGAATTTGAAAGCATTGTAAATATGGCTTACTTTCAGGGATATACGCTCGATGAAATTTCCAAAACGCTTGAGATACCCTTGGGAACCGTTAAAACACGGATGCGTAACGCCATAAAACAACTTAGAGAAATATACAATAATTAGGTGAACATAGAAGAATACATAGCATCGGGCTTATTAGAGGCTTATATACTTGGCAGTCTTACCAGTACAGAACATGTACGGGTTGCTGCCGATATAGCCGCTAATCCAGAACTTGCTGCTTATGTCGCCGACATGGAAGCTACCTTTCAGCAATATGCCATAAGCTTTGCGAAACAGCCTCCAGTAGAGTTAGAAAATAAAATATGGTCTAAGCTTGAAACACTGAACAAGCATGGACACACGCCAAACGCGGGTATACCAACGCAGCAAAAAACGAAAAATATCGCTATCGAGCCTGCATTCCGAAAGGCAGCGCAGTGGAAGTATGCAGCTACGTTAGTCGCATTGATTGGAAGCTTAGGCGCAAATATGTTGCTATGGAATGAAAGCAAGCGCAACCAGTCTGAACAATCAGCGCTGGCAAAACAAATGGAAGACATGAGGTTAGACCATGAACGACTTGTTTTGGCGCTAAACGACTACCAGAAAGCAAAAAACATGATGGCAGATACTGCCATGCAAACAATTGTAATGCACACGGTAGTTTCTGGTCATCCTATGGCAGCTACCATTTATTGGAACAAAAACGATGGCGCAGCGTATGTTGCTATGAATGCGCTACCCACTCCCCCATCGGGCATGCAATACCAGCTATGGGCAATAAAAAGCGGCAAACCGATAGACATGGGTATGCTGCCTAATGATATGGCCAATAGCCCCACGGTAAAAAAAATAGCTATGGCAGTAACAGCGAGCGAAGCATTTGCAATAAGTCTCGAAAAAGAAGGAGGCAACCCCACCCCTACTTTAGTATACGTATTAGGTAAGGCATCCTGACGCAGCCAATACATATAATATTTCCAAACAAACGCCGTTGCTCAAGTATAATTGCCACGCACACCTTTGCATACTACTATGTACGCAAATTATCTGATAGACAATAACAACTATTACGGATCTGTAAACAACAATAGCCTACCCAATTCTGTACGTTACTACATTGCCTTATTAGCAGATCAGTAACAACATATGGAGCCTTGTATTTTGTAATAATATAAAGAGGAATAGGTATCAATAGCGGCAAAAAAATAGAGGATGTATTGCTACATCCTCCACAAATCTTGTTACAAAAAGCAAGCGTATTAGTTACCGCCTTCTGCTTCTGTTTCTGCCTGAGCTTCAGCTACCTGAGCGCGTGCAATATTTTTTTCTTCTATTTTACGCACAGACTCCTGCATAGTTTCGTGGCGTTTATCGCTCTTATGCTTGCGATGATTTTCTTCGCGACGCGCTACCAATTCTTCATGCTCGCCGTTCCATTTCTCAAACTTCTCCATTGCAGTAGCCTCGTCGAACAAGCCGAGAGATACGCCACGCATAAGGTGCTTAAGGAACAATACGCCTTTGAATGATAAGATACGACGGCACGTGTTGGTTGGTAATGCTCCCTTATCGAGCCAATACAACGAACGCTCACGGCTGATGCGCACTGTAGCGGGCACAGTCAACGGATTGTAGGTGCCTAATTTCTCAATAAACTTACCATCGCGAGGAGCAGTAGTGCTGGCCACAACAATAAAATAGAATGGGCGCTTTTTCGACCCATGTCTCTGTAAACGAATTTTTACCGACATAAATAATAGAAATTATTTTGCGTTAAACAATAATTTTTTTCGGATGGCGAAGATACGGTTGTTTCTCGAAATTCCAAAACCAAATGCCAGAATAACAATATCTTTTTTGGTTTTCTCCACCCCGCTGACCACAATCACCGCCCCAAAGATAGAAAAAGAGTGCTAGAGGAAGTAATTTTGCGATAGTATAATGGCTCAAAAGGTTTACCAGTATAAAAACCAGTTACCAAAACAAATACACCAGCAACACTTTAAAAACCAAATACCGTGGATAAAATTGATTATAAAAAACAGCTACCCTACTACACTGCAAAGAACGGCAAACAGCAGATTCTGGATATTCCACCCATGAACTACTTGGTTATCGACGGCAAAGGCAATCCCAATTCATCGCCATTGTTTACAGAGGCCATAGAAGCGTTGTATAAGGTAGCTTACACGCTAAAATTTATGATAAAAAAAGGACCAGAGCAAACCGACTATGGGGTACTGCCACTTGAAGCGCTGTGGTGGTCTGATGATATGGACGATTTCTTATTGGGCAACAAGGACAACTGGCAATGGAGCGCGATGATAATGCAACCGCCTGTGGTAACAGAACAACACTACAAGGCCGCATTAGCTATAGCCGCAGATAAAAAAGCATTACCGGGTTTAAGCAAAATGAGGTTTGAAGAAATACATGAAGGTCAGTGTGTGCAGGTACTATATGTAGGCCCCTACGATAGGGAAACCGAAACAATAAAAAGCCTACACACGTTTGCAAATACAGAAGGATTAGCCCTTTGTGGTAAGCACCACGAAATATACCTGAACGATATGCGAAAAACAGCCCCTGAAAAACTAAAAACAATAATAAGACAACCGGTTACTAAAAAATAATTACTGACTGCTCAGCATACTTTGGCGGCTACAGTCTGATAAAAAAACTAAGCCGTTGCAGCGCTTTTTGAGGTAAGCTTATACAGTAATGCCTTTTCGAGCTTTCTGCCAATAGCAATGCCGCTACGCTCTACGGCAAGGTACGATACCAAACCCATAACCACAGATAACACAAGCGATAAAACAACAAACAGGTAAAAATTGATAGGCCCAGCAATAGTATAAATAGTTTGTTGCACAACAAACCCCCATAGATATAAGCCGTAAGACATATCGTACTTAAAATGAACTTGTAGCGCAATGTTGCTTTGCGCTACAAGCAACATCAAAATGCAAACAGATGCATTAAAGAAAATTTCGTTAAGCACAGGCATGCGCCACACAATTGCTGTTAGGGCGGCAAGCCCGAAAAATATTTTATAATCGATATTTACCATCGTTTGGTTGACACCCATAAACACTCCGAAAGCAAATGAAATAGGCAGCAAACTATGCTCAGGATTTTCACCACGACCTATTATATGCAGTTGCAATAAAGCATCTATACAAACAGCCGCACAAACCACGTTAAACACCATCTTGTAGCGCTTTATGGTATACTTACAGGCAACAAATACGGCAAGCAGGGCAATATAACACTTCACCTCGTAACGCAATGACCAAAGCGACCCATTAACGCAATTATAATAGAAATTACTAAGATAAACGCCCGGTAAAGTGTAATGAGTTCTAAACAAGAGATTAGACAGAATATGAACATACGTCATTTTCGACTTAAAGTAGACTGCCGGACTTACAACTGACACCAACGGACCAATAATGAGCGCTGATACCAGCAACACAAACAACAACCCCGGCATCATTCTGAAAAATCTGGAAAGAAGAAAACTCACTTCCGACTCTTTACGCAACAGGCTATTGGTTACCAGCATACCGCTGATAAAGAAAAACACCTTTACTGCTATTGAGCCATAATAAGTAAACCCAGTAAACTTGAGCAGCCAGTCGCCGTTACCATCTGTTGGATTAAGAAAATAGGCATGCCCGATAATAACCAACGATGCGCAGAATACCCGAATAATATCGAGATTATTATTTTCCTTTTTTAAAAATTGGCTTACCAGCATGATTTAGTCTATGGAACAGAGACCGTAAAACTAATAAAATTAAATTCAGCTTAAAATAACCATAATATATTTTAAATTATCTACTACAATCCAATTATGACACCGTTCAAAAAGAGCAACCAATACGGTATAGATTAAGTAGCTATTTTTGCAGCCTTTATTCCTATCCTATGAAAAAGATTGCCTCACTGTATAAAAACGCTTACAGCGGTCTATCGCCCGATATGTGGTGGTTATCGCTGGTTATGCTTATCAACCGAAGCGGCACAATGGTAGTGCCCTTTATGACCCTTTACCTTACAGAATCGCTACACTACTCCATTGCGCAGGCAGGCATGATAATGGCAGTGTTTGGCGTAGGCGCAGTATGCGGCGGTTTTCTGGGCGGCAAACTGACCGATAAATTTGGATTTTACAATGTGCAGCTTGCAGCCCTAATATGCGGCGGTATCTTGTTTATTGCATTGGGTCAGGCGCACAGCTTTGCAACTATTACAGCATGTACCTTTATACTAGCAGTACTAAACGAAACTTTCAGACCGGCAAACGCTACCGCAATAGCCGTATATAGCAAAGAAGAAAACCGAACGCGATCTTATTCGCTCAATAGATTATCAATTAACCTTGGGTGGGCTGCCGGCGGCGCTTTAGGTGGTTTTATAGCATCTAAAAACTACCATCTACTGTTTTGGATAGACGGTTTAACCAATATTGGCGCAGCTATTCTCCTTGTTTTAGTATTGTCGCCGGCTAAAAACAAAAACGCTCCCAATAAAAATGAGACAAAAACGCCTAAAGCAAATATAAAAAGTCCGTATAGCGATAAGCTATTCATGGTTTTCATTGGCCTTACTGTATTTTTTGGTATGACGTTCTTTCAATTGTTCGCAACGCAACCCATTTTTTTCAAACAAAAACTATTGCTAACTCCCTTTTTTATAGGTGTGGTAATGGCGGTTAATGGAATACTGATTACGCTATTTGAAATGACGGTGATATACAAACTGGAGCGTCACAACAAAAACATGCTGTACATTTCTATTGGCACATTCCTGATCGGGTTTTCCTTTATTGTATTCAATGTGTTGCCCGGCGCTGAGTGGCTCGCACTATTGTCTACAGTAATTGTAACAATAGGCGAAATGCTCTCTATGCCATTTATGAATGCATTTTGGGTTGGCCGCACTACCGACAATAACCGCGGTTTGTATGCCGGTTTATACACTGCATCGTGGTCGGTGGCGCAAATATGCGGCCCCTATGCCGGAGCGCAAATAGCAGAGCGATATGGTTTCGAGGCCCTGTGGTGGAGCGTTGGTATAGCCTGCACTGTAAATGCTGTGGGATTCAGGTGGCTGGGGAAACAGGCGCTAGTTGAAAAAACAAAAGTAGCATAGCCTATCTTTTACAATAAATTCAGCCCCATCCGCCACCCTACCCATCCCACAATGTGCGGTGCAAATACATGTGTGTATAGCGCATCGCGCGGAGGCAATCCAGGCAAATAGCCATCTACTTTGGCCTGCGGCACAGATGGGCAATAGGCTATGCTCGGGCCTGCAAAAATGCCGAGCCATTTAAACAAACGCACATTCAATGCAGGCTCCAGCCTAACCATTGATGGCGCAATGTCGGCATTACCCAAATATAAGTGGCTCGCCAGCAAGTCGGTTGTCAACGCTAACCGGCCCGAAATCTTGGTTTCAGACCCTATACCATAACCATATGAAAATGCTCGTTCGTTTGCTTGCGTATTAAATCCAAAATATAAAATACTATACAATCGTCTATTACCTGCTTTGTATGCAATGTTTGCATCGAGCAACTCGCTTTTGTATAAACATATTGTGTGATAACCGCTTTTTACAATATTAATAAACCCAAGGCTGTATCCATCAAGCGTGTCTACAATATTCACCAACCCAATCTGTACCCCTCTTATATGTCGCGCTTTATTTACTATCCCGCTCAATTGCACACCTGTAAAAGTTCTGCGTGCACGATTGGTAATGCCCGCCAGTTGCATACCGCTGCCGCCCGCCTCAAGATTGTTGGTTATACCGGCAATCTGCATGCCTCTAAAACCGGAAGGATGAACATGATTGTTGTAAATAAAATTTACAATGCCGGATATCTGCATACCTTTCAAGCTATCTGCAGCATGACTTGTGATACCTGAAACCACCACACCCTTTGCCGGACCGTGGATGTGGCTTATTATCCCCGACACTTGCACGCCCTTGCATCCGCCATTCACCGAGTTCATTATACCCGCTACCTGAACGCCGGTTACATTGCCGCTCACTAAATTAAATACACCGGCAACCTGCGTGTATTTCACATCTTTCTTGTTTATATTGAACAGTCCACCAAGTTCAAAACCATCAACGCCTGCCGTATACCCACCCAATACATTGAAAGATAACTTATTGGTAACCTGTCCGCTCATTTTACCATGAGAACCAAGCCCGGGAGTAAGTGAAACCTGAACGGGTTTTTCCGTAAAAAACTTACCAAGATTAGAGCTTTGTTTCCGAACCTTTTTCGACAACAGAAACTTACCGAACCACGATTTTTCTGTAGCCGAATACTGCGTGATGACCACTCCCGGCAATTCGAAATCGGACGGCGATATGGAGGCTATAATTTGCTGATCGAAACCCTGCCCAAGAAATAAAATAGTATCCCGATAAAATCCTTTACTAACCCTGATCGCCAATGCTGCATATTTTTCGCGGTCTTTAAGCCTCAGCTTAAAGTATCCTCTTTCGTCGGTAAGCGTTGCCGCCAGTTGTTGTTGTTCAAACACACTTGCTTCAGGCACTTTTTCACCTGTTCTTTCGTCTATAACATACCCGCTTACTGTAAACCACTTTTCCTTTTCTACCGGTTGTATTATTACGTGTTTGTCGGTGGCTTTAAATTGTTTGTCATTCCCTAATAGGTAGGTAAGCGCCTCCCTTACCGTTTGCTGTTTAACACTGATACTAACAATGCTGTCATTGTTCAGCAAACTACTGTTGTACGAAAAATAAAAGTCGCCCTGCTTACTTATTGCCGTTAGCGCCTCCTTTAGTGGCTTCTTTCGTATATCCAATGATATCTTCCTGTCAAGAATACTCTGCGCAAATACATTGATCTTCAATAGGCAAAGCGTAGACACCATAAGTATTGCTAAAACACGCCTGATTGATCGTTGCATACTCCCTGTATATAGTAGCATCACTTACTGTACAGTTTTATTTCGTTACCTTCTTTTGCACTCCTTAAATTGAGGGTAGCGCAAACCACATCAATAATAGCATCAATAGGCTCGTTATGAAAAACGGTTGTAATGGGCATAGTTCGGATACGCTCATCCGTTATAGATATTTTCACATCATAAGCCTCGCTCAGCACATCGGTAAGTCTATATAATGGCGTGGCATTACATACAAACTCTTTTGTACGGTAATAAGTGTACAACTCATCTGTATTCTGCTCCAATTCCGGCACGGCTTTCTCTTTTGTAACAGTAGCTTTTTGGTGGGGTTTCAATGTAATGCCTTTATTCACCTTAGACACCTCTACAATACCGGTTTCTACAATTACCTCAGTTTTGTTTTCCGTAGTCTTAACATTAAAAGATGTACCCACTACTTTAACAGCAGCTTCATTTGCCGCTATTATGAACGGCTTATCTTTATTGGGCGTTACGGTAAAAAAAGCCTCGCCTGTAAGTGACACATTTCGCGATTTACCCAAAAACCTCGATGGATAGGAAATGGACGCATTACGATTGAGCACAACAACCGACCCGTCTGGCAGCGTTTCAGTTATGGCCACTTCATTAGCCTGACGGGTAACCTGCCACGAAAAATTAAAATACATCCAGGCGCTACCCAGCAACACCAGTAAAGCGGCGGCAACGCGCATCCATGTATTCCTGTAAAACGGTATAGACTTTACAGGTGCATTATACTCAAAACTGCCTCTGCCAGATACGTGGCTATCGTCGCTATTTATTCGTTGCTGCAATCTACTCCAGGCAGCTTGTTCATCTACTTCGTTTTTCGATGCAAGCTGCTTGCTCTGCTCCCAAATCATTCTGAAGTCTTCGTAATACTTACGATTAGCAGCGCTTTCATTCAACCATTTATCGACTTTTCCAATCTCGTCAATCGAAGCCTCGCCCAGGAGCTGTTTTACCAGCAAATCGTCAATTATATCGTCAAGCTTATTTTTCACAATTTACAATTTACAGGTTAAGCATAAGCAATAAAAAAATTGGCAAGAAATCGTGCAGCTGTTCTCTAAGCAAGCGCAACGCTTTACCCATCTGATTTTCTACGGTTTTAACCGATATCCCCAGCTTACCGGCTATCTCTATGTATTTTAGTTCCTCGTACCGGCTCATTTGAAATATAGTTCTGCACTGCTCAGGCAGCGCCTTCATCGCATCATCAAGGTGTTGCTCCAGCTCTTTTAGCCTTAATCTGTCAGCGGCATTGTTTATATGATCTACAGATCTCACCATATGCGACTGATATGCCGAACGGACTTTCAAGTGTTTTAAATAGTTCAGGCATTCATTATAAACGGCACGATATAAGTAGGATGCAATCGACTGGTTAACTTGAACTGAATCTTTCGACTTCCATAGTTTATAAAATACATTCTGCACCATTTCCTCTGCCATTTCACTATCTTTCAGCATAGTATTGGCATAAGCGTGCAGCCCTTTATAATGTTCTTTAAAGGCGTTCTCAAACTCAATAGTAATTTGTTTTTTTTGCGTAATTACTGGCCCGGAATCATGCTCCATTCTAAAATCTTGATATCTGAGACCAAAAGTAATTCCTTCTTTTAATGCATACATTGTATGTAAGACAACCGAGCGAGCATATACCCCTATTGGGGCTAAAAAAAAGTTTTTTCGGGGTTTTCCCGAGCCCTTTTTAACATAGCCATAACAGCGCGAAGCCACCACCAAAAGACACATTATCGGTAAAGGCCTATGAATTAAAAATGAAAAGACTTGAAAAACTACAGATATTATTGCAGCTAAAACTGAGACACCAACTCTAACAGTTCATCTTTCTTACGCCGGGAAACATCGAGCGCTATGCCGTCTGCCATAATCACTTGACCACCCTCGCCCCGGAGGTATTTTTTTAGATG
>CAZLPE010000014.1:0-24960 GCA_964561325.1 uncultured Flavipsychrobacter sp. | reverse complement strand
GCGTTTAAACGCTTCTTTTCCATAAATCTACTCAATGCCTCTTGCAGTGCAGTAGGATCAATAGGCTTTACAAGATAATCGAGGGCGGAAAAACGAATGGCGCGAATAGCGTAATGATCGTGGGCTGTAGTAAAAATTATATCGAAATTAATAACAGGCAATTTCTTCAACAAGTCAAAACCGTTCATTCCAGGCATCTCCACATCCAGAAATACTAATTCAGGTTTCAATTCCTTTATTTTCTCCAAACCCATTAATGACTCATTGCATATAGCGATGATTTCTATTTCCTGCGAGTTTCTGTTTATCAAATCTTTTAGCTGAAAACAGGAAAACGAATCATCGTCAACAATAATTGCAGTTATGGGTTTTTGCCTTTCCATGCTATAAAGATAAAGGTTTTTTCGAGTTAGTATTGGGAACACGGGTAAAAAAACATCAGCGATATATCGCTAATTATAAGCGCAGTTTTGCACAATAGGACTAAAAATCCGCTGAGCAAAAAGCGATATAAAAAATGTCTCTGGCAAGTTAAACACTAAAAACAGAGATAAAAAATTCGACCTCAAAAAATATACTACTTAAACTCATTTTTACATACCTTTACACCATATACCCACTAAATATTGCCGTTCACTATTAAAAACCTACCGTTAACTACATACGGGTGGTATTTACGTTTAGTTTGTTCGAAATTTGTTTAAAACAAGTAATTAAATACAGCTACCAGCCCTTTAGCCCTAAACCAAGGCGTTAGCAACATATCATTCCACCATGAAAAAAATGAGAAAACCGTTCCTAATTGGGAACGGTTTTCTCATTTATGAGGAATACTCTAAAGGCCCGACCTCCGCTATTTAAACACCTTGTCCATAATCTTTGCAGAATTGAGGCACATAGGCAGTCCGGGACCCGGATGCACACTACCGCCTACAAAAAACAGCCCTTTTATTTTTTTTGAAAAATTGGGATGACGAAAAAAAGCGGCAAACTTATTGTTTGCGCTGTTGCCGTATACTGCCCCAAAAGCGCTCGAATAATTATCGCGAATCATAGCGGGCGTCAGCACATCTTCGTATTCAATGTGTTGCTCAATATCAGTATGCAGTATCCGGTTTATCTTAGCTATTGTATTCTTCTTAGTTTGTTGCAATAGTTCATTCCAGTTCTGCCCTTGATCGTTGGGCGCGGTAGTAAGCACAAACCAATTTTCACAACCGGGAGGCGCATCACTTTTTACATGCTTCGATGTAATAAAAATATACAAAGTCGGGTCGTCATAAATAGTTTTATTGTCAAACACCGCATCGTATTCCTCTTTCTCCCTACCTGAAAACAACATGCTATGTATGCCCAACTGGGGGTGTTCTTTATTAATGCCCCAATAAAAAGCCATAATAGAGCTCGACTTTGGCTGATTAATGATACGCTCAGGCAATTGGGCTTTGGGGAGTAGTTTTTTGTATGTAAAATAAATATCCATGTTGCTCACTACCCGGTCAAAAGGTATAGCGCTCTCTACATCTGTAGCAATACCAGTTACTTTACCGTCCGATGTTAGTATTTCGGTAACGCGCGTATTTAGTCTAAAACTAACGCCTACGTCCTTCGCCAACCTTACTAATGCTTCCACCATAGAATAAATACCCTTATCTGGCATATATGCGCCAAGGTTTATTTCAAGATGCTGTATAACATTTAGCGTTGCCGGAGCAACGTATGGATTGGAGCCAACGTATGTAGCATAGTTATTAAAAATCTGCAACATGTGCGGATCTTTAAAAAAACGGCGATTTCCTTCATTCATTGTCTTAAATGAGTCGATCTTATGAATGTTCAGAAAACCTGACGCCATCTTCCACGACAGGTAATTCCTGAATACATGGAGCGAATTTTCTATAAATACACCGCTTGTAATTCTGTATTTCTCGGCAATATCTTTACGATACCTATCAAAAGTAGCCTTAGTGTCGGTTGTTTTTGCTTCAATCTCTCTACCAAACTTTTCAACGTCGGCATAAGCATTAATGACCAGACCGTCTTCGAAAAAATATTTAAAAGAAGTTTCGATAGGTGAATAACTAAAATAATCGCGTGGATCCTTGTTGTGCAAAACAAACAGCTCGTCTACAAGATTGGGCAACATTAATACGGATGGGCCCATATCGAACCGATACCCTTTTGCAAATTGTTGCTTTATTTTACCTCCGGCATAATTGTTAGCTTCAAACACTACCACTTTATACCCCTTTGCGGCTACCCTGATAGCTGCTGCCAGACCTGCAATTCCCGAACCTATAACAGCGCAAGTTTTTTCCATTTAAAATTTATAGGGCCTCTGCCAGACAATTTATGATTTGCCCAACATTGCATTCAACATAATACGCATACATAAAATTTACATTGCGCAGGAGTCAAAGGTAATAAAAACCCTAAAAGATGAAATACCTATGTTAACTGATTGTAACCAGAAAGTAACGCCGACATCTGTAGCCAATGGCAAGAACCATTATAGTATCTTTGAAGTAAATAACTAATTTTGGCGGTTTAACAAAACTAAATGAGCAATCAAAGCTGTATAACCATATCAAAACTCACGAAAAAATATAAAAACAGCGCTACAAACGCATTGAATGAGGTTGAGTTTGACATTTACGACGGCGAGATTTTTGGATTGCTTGGGCCTAATGGAGCTGGAAAAACAACGCTACTTTCTATTTTATGCGGATTGATACAACCCTCCGGAGGCAGCGCTACTATATATGGCCATTCTATAAGCGCCGACCCGGAATTGATAAAGAGGATTTTGGGCGTAGTGCCACAGGACATAGCGCTCTACCCTACCTTGTCTGGTAGAGACAATCTGCTGTTTATTGGTAGAATGTATGGTTTAAGTGGTTCTGTTTTGAAAAAGAGGGTTGATGAATGTCTTGAAAAGTTTGGTTTTGACACAAATGCAGACAATCAGGTAAAACACTATTCCGGCGGTATGAAACGCCGCATCAACCTGATCGGCGGTATACTCCATCATCCCAAAATACTGCTGCTCGACGAACCAACTGTAGGTATGGATGTGCAAACACGAACTTCTATTATAGAACACCTGCGCAAGATTAATGAAGAAGAAAAAATGACCATCATTTATACATCGCACTACATGGAGCAGGCAGAGTTATTTTGCGATAGAATAGCCATAATGGATAAAGGCAAGATACTATGCCTGGGAACACCGCAGGAACTGATGATAAAGGAAGAACGGGCCGACCTTGAAGAAGTATTTTTAAAACTAACAGGCAGAAAAATTAGAGACTAAAATGCTTCGATTAATAGCAACTTTTATAAAAGAATTCAAAATCCTGATTGTCGACCGAACGGGTATTACGGTATTGTTTATTATGCCTGTGTTGCTCGTTTTTATAATGACCCTGATTCAACACGAAGCATATAAAAGCCTTACTCAGTCTGGTATTCCGGTATTGCTGGTAAATAAAGATAACGATAGTCTGGGACTGGCAATTGAGCATGGCTTTAGTAAGTCGCCTATATGCGAACTAACAATCGATAAAGGGACCGTATACAAAAACAACGCCGACATTAAAAAGAAAATGGTGGACGGCAAATTTGTAATTGCGCTGGTAATACCCGAAAATGCCACCAATGCCTTGCGCACCGATGTGGAAGGAATAATGAAAAAACTGTTCGACAAAAACGCCGGACCACCCACAGATACCGGAAAGGTAAATATAGAAGTGATTGTAGACCCAACGGCCAACAGATCTTTTATAATGGCTATTACCAGCGGACTGAAAGAGTATATAGCATCTATAAAAACAAAAGTCTTGTTTCAGATTATGGGCGAGAAGATTGGCAAGCTTATGAATATTGATCAAAAAGTAAGTATGCCGGATCAGGATTTCTTTGCTTATCGGGAAGAGTATGCACTAAGAGCAGGGAAAACCTATTACCAACCCAATGCCGTACAACACAATATCCCCGCCTGGGCTATATTTTCTATTTTCTTTATTGTACTACCACTTGGCGGCAGCATCATCAGCGAACGGTCAGAAGGATTACTAATCAGGATGCGCATATTCCCGGGCTCTTATTTGTCTATACTGTCGGGCAAGCTGTTTGTATATTTCCTGGTAGCGCTTTTACAGTTTTCTATTATCATAGCATTGGGTATGTTCATTTTACCTTTGTTGGGCCTACCTGTATTAGATATCGGCGCTCACCCGCTGTCGTTAATAGCGCTTACCATTTCGTTATCATTGGCTGCGGTTAGCTATGGGTTGCTGGTTGGCACTGTTTTCGATACGCCGCAACAATCTGCAGTGTTTGGCGGTATCAGCATACTGATTATGTCGGCATTGGGAGGAATATGGGTGCCGTTGAACATAATGCCGCATTTTATGCAAACCATCAGTTCATTCTCTCCGCTCAACTGGGCATTGCTGGGCTACTACGAATTATTTATTAAGGGCGGCGACTGGCAGGCAATACAGTATCAGGTACTAAAGCTGGTGATTTTCTTTGCTTCGGCATTGCTCATCTCTTACCGTGTATACAAACTTAAAACCAAACTAAACTAACAACAATGAGCGCAATAACTGAAACCCAGATAAGCGATGAATTAATTGCATTTATTGAAAACGACATCCTCGATGTAGGATTAAAAATAAACAAGGATACTGCTTTTGCCGATGCAGGGCTCGACTCTATGTCGATTATTCAACTAATATTATTCATAGAGCGAAAGTTTGGACTGGCCATACCCGACACCCACCTACTTCCCGAAAATCTGGTATCGGTGAATACGCTTGCAATATGTAGTTACACCTTATTAAGCGCCTGATTGTTTGGCCTTATAGTCTGTGCCAATTGTTTATCAATTTTAGCCTGCAAGCATACCGGACAGAAACAATCGCCAGCAGCATCCAATGGCATTACGGGAGGTAAGTGAAAACACCAACAATCGCCGCCTGAGCTGCAACTAAATGAAGCGCCGCATTGGCTGCACAATTTTGTAGTGGATATTGTATTTGAGTCCATAATAAGAAGACCAATATATAACTAAAAACGGTTTTGTCGCTATGAAACTGATAGTAATTACACCAAACGAGACCATACCAAACGAAACTGCAATAATAAACGAATTATTCAGCAACGGATTAGAATGCCTGCATGTAAGGAAATACGGCCACAGCATAGATGAAACAAGCAGATATATAGACCAAATAGCGCACCAATACCATAAATACTTAGTTATTTGCGATCATTTCAGTTTACTTAAAAAATACGATCTCAGTGGGGTACACTTAAGTAGCCATGTAAGAAATGACGAAAATAAATGGAAAGAGCTATACCAATACCGACCAAAAACCATCTCAACATCTTTTCATAGCTGGCAGGAATTATCAGACGCTGGTAGTAAGTACGACTATGCTTTTATCAGCCCTGTATTCGATAGTATATCAAAGCATGGCTATAAAGCTGCTATAGATCTTACCGGAGCAAGCGGCATAAAAACAGCGCAAGGTGAAACAAATACCAAGATCATCGGTTTGGGAGGGGTAGATAACGACAACATTGCACAACTGCACAACAATCAATTTGACGGAGCTGCTATTCTTGGTGCAATATGGCAAAAAAACGATGCGGTTTGCGCTTTTCAAAATATATACAAAACCATCAACGCTTTAACAACTCGCTGACGCCATTGCTGAGATTAATGATTTTGGTAAACCCATGCCCCTGCATCATGCGCGCAGCGTGCATACTCCGTATACCTGAAGCGCAGTAAACAACAACCGTTTGCTCCTTATTGAGCGTTTGCAAAAGCTGACTAAGCTTAGACAATGGCAAATTAATGCCGCCAATATTGCCTAACTGATGTTCTTCAACCTCTCTGACATCCACAAGCTGCGCATCTTTGTCCACACTCAATACCGATTTTAAATCGCTATAGTCTATAGAGGTGATCGTTTCCACTTTACAATAATCCTTGCTCTCCGGCAATGCGTCGATTTTAAGATTATCGGGGTTTAGTTTGAACTGATAGCAGCTTGTAGCCATTGTTAGCGTATCCATAACCAGCAGCTTACCAGACAACGGCTCGCCAATACCCGTAACTATTTTAATAACCTCATTTGCCTGAATGGAGCCAATAATCCCGGGTAACGTAGCTATAACGCCTATGTCGGAACAGTTTGGCGACTCGCCCTCTCCGGGCGGTTCTGGAAATATGCACCGATATGTTGGTCCGCCATTATAGTTAAACACCGACACCTGTCCTTCAAATTTATAAATAGCCCCTGAAACCATTACTTTATTAAGCAATACGCAAGCGTCGTTCACAAGATATCGGGTAGGAAAATTGTCTGATCCATCAACGATAATATCATAGTTCTTAATCAAATCCAGTGCGTTGGTATGATTAATGAACATTTTCACCGGCAACAACTTGACATGCGAATTAAGCGCAGCGATTTTTTGCGCAGCAATGTAGGCTTTACTCTTGCCAATGTCCGACTGATTATACAATACCTGGCGTTGCAAATTACTGAGATCAACATTATCGCCGTCTACAATACCAATTGTACCTACCCCCGCAGCGCCCAGATACTGTAACACGGGGCAACCAAGACCGCCGGCGCCTATTACAAGCACTTTGGCCGCAGCCAGCTTTTCTTGCCCCTCAATGCCTATTTCTGGTAGAATTATTTGTTTTCCGTACCTGTTTTTCTCAGTAACACTTAACATAGCGCCATAAAATTAAAAAGTAAAACATAACTATAACCAGTCAGCATAAACCATTGAGCCAAATAACCTGAATCATTCAATATCAACAAGTTCTACGTCGAATATTAAGCAGGAATAAGGTGGTATCTTAGGCGATGGACTACGCTCCTTATAGGCCAAGGACGAAGGTATGTAAAATTTTGCGCGACTACTTTTGCGTAACAATAAGATACCTTCATCCCAACCCTGAATTACGGCGCCGCGACCAAGCATAAATGTAAATGGCTTGACATGACGAAAAGTTGAGTCGGTATTAGAGTCGAACTTTGTACCATCCAGCAATGTGCCGGTATAATTCACCGACACTACCTGCCCGTTTATTGCCCTTGGCGTTGATTTACGGTGCTCTACCGAATAGTATAAACCCGATGCGGTTTTTGTTGGCTGCAGGTTATGCTTTTTGAAGTAATCCTGTAAAATCGAATCATCATTGGGCGGAGTTGCAGGTACGGGAGCTGCAACTGTTTTGGTAGAGGGTACGCCCTCTTTGAGTTGCAAGGTGGCTGTATATGTATTGCTCACACGCAAAAAACTGTCGCCCATAACCATCACTTCCAGCCAGCCATCGGCTTTATATCTATTTCCAGATACCGTAAGCGTATTATGGTTTGCTTGCACACTACCAGTAGATGTAGTCATTGTATACGCAATAGCGCTATCGGTTCTGAAGTCTGTAACCTTACCATCTTTTTCCACAGTCATCCAGCCGCCTGTTTTAGCGCAAGTTACATCGCCTAAATACCTGATTTTCAAATACTCATCTACACCCTTGTGGCTGGTAAACTCTGTGACAATAGTGAAAGACGTAAGACCATAATAACCGTTAGATGCAGCAGCAATATCATGCTGCACGATAGCCTTCAGAAGCTGCGACCTGTCGATAGCAAAGGCATCTATGGTGAATCCAAAAATAAGGGCAACAAAAACACAAAAATGTACTGAAAAAAGTAGTTTCATATCGGGTAGCTATTAAAGAAGCCTGTACCTAAAATATAAATCAATTGCTATATTAATGAATGCTCGCTGTAAATTTATCCCAGTCTTTCCAGACAGGTTTGTATCCGCGATTAATAATCATATCCCTTACTTCGCTTACCGACCTACTATCATCTATTTCGAACTGCTCCAGCGATTCTTCCTCAATAGTGTAACCGCCCGGATTGGTTTTTGAACCTGCGCTCATAGCCGTAGCGCCCAGCTTGATGATATTATTACGGAACACTTCGTTTTCACGCGTGGATACTGACAGCTCAATTTCTTCATTGAATATGCGCCAAGCGCATATCAATTGCACAAGTTCCTTGTCTGTTATCACCACTTTGGGTTCAATAAGCCCTGTAGCCGGGCGAAGCCGGGGGAAGGATATGCTGTAGCGAGATTGCCAAAAATGCTTCTCCATGTAATTGACATGCAGAGCGGTAAAAAAATTGTCTGTGCGCCAATCTTCGAGACCAATGAGAACGCCCAAACCTATCTTGTGCATACCCACGTTTCCCAATCGGTCGGGGGTAGCTAGCCTGTAATCGAAGTTTGACTTTTTACCTTTGGGATGGTAGGTCTTGTAATTATCTTTATGATAGGTTTCCTGATAAACCAAAACTGCATAAAGCCCTTCATTAGCCAACATTTGGTACTCGTCTTGTTCTAATGGTTGCACTTCTATTGAGATATTTGCGAAATAGGGGCGCAACAACCTGATAGCATCCCGCAAATACTCCACCCCAACTGTTTTTGTAGCTTCGCCTGTCACCAATAACACATGTTCAAAACCTTGCTTTTTCAAATGCTCGGCTTCTTGCAGCATTTCTATACCAGTCAGCGTTTTACGCCTTAGTTTGTTGTCGTAACTAAAACCACAGTAAGTGCAAATATTCTGACATTCATTCGACAGATACATTGGGGCATACAATTGCACCGTTTTGCCAAAGCGTTTCTGTGTTATTTGGTGACTTAACTGCGCCATCTGTTCCAGGTATGGAGCAGCAGCCGGCGATATAAGCGCTTTAAAATCTTCAATATCGCGTTTTGCCTTACCCAACGCCCGCACTACGTCGTTCGCTGTCTTGGCATATATCGACGCCTGCACTTCATCCCAGTTATATCGCTCAAATTCGGCTTGAAACATAAATTTGTATATTACCTGATTATCAACAACTTAAGTATGCTACTTGTAGCTTCTATCCTATTACGGAAGTATCGTTAGTTTAAAAAATCCGTTAGTGGACTGCTGCTTTCTGCATGCAGCCTAACCGCGCCCAGTCTTGCATTGTAGGCCATACGGCCAGCTATAACCGCCATTTTAAACGCTGACGCCATGTCCACTGGATTGCCAGCAACAGCTATTGCCGTGTTAACGAGCACAGCGGCAGCGCCCAGCTCCATAGCCGCAGCAGCATGGCTTGGAGCGCCAATACCGGCATCCACAATCACAGGCACGTTGCTTTGTTCAATGATTATCTGTAAAAATTCCATTGTTTTTAAGCCCATATTACTGCCTATGGGAGCGCCAAGGGGCATAACGGCCGCAACGCCCACTTCTTCGAGTCGCTTACACAAAACAGGATCTGCATGAATATACGGCAACACCACAAAACCCATTTTAACCAGCTTTTCAGCGGCCTTCAGCGTTTCTATTGGGTCGGGCATGAGATACTTGGGATCTGGATGAATTTCCAGTTTCAGCCAATTTGTCTGCAACGCTTCGCGAGCCAACTGAGCGGCAAAAACAGCTTCGTCGGCATTACGCACACCAGATGTGTTAGGCAACAAATTGATGTGATTATGATGCAAATGCAGCAAAATATCATCATCGTCGCCATCTACATTCATGCGTTTCAATGCCACTGTAACCAGCTCAGACCCAGACGCAAGCAATGCATCCTCCATTTGTCGGTGATTGCCAAATTTACCTGTGCCGGTAAATAATCTGGAGGTAAACACCTTATCGGCTATAATCAGCGTATCATTCATTATTTAGTGTATTCGTTATTTTTAATCAAAAAAAACTCTTCAAACTTTTTGCAGCAGCAACAACATCTGCGGCATTGGTGATAGCGCCAGAAACTGCGACGCCGTGCAGACCGGTTTTCATTAAGTCTGCTATGTCATCGGCTACTATACCGCCTATCCCAACAATAGGTGGATAAGATATAGACAATTCATTCAGCCGATCAAAAATCTGCCGGTAGCCCTCTATACCCAACACCGGACTTAAATTTTGTTTTGTGGTGGTAAAGCGAAATGGTCCAAGGCCAATATAACTGGCGTTACGTTCCACGATACTTTGTATATCGTCGATGGTATTTGCGGTACACCCTAAAATACCGCCGCGCTTATGCAATTCAGCAACGCAATCTACAGGTAGTGGGTCAGTTTTGCCAACATGTACGCCATCGGCATCTATCGCCAAGGCAAGTTCTATATTATCGTTAATAATCAATGTTGCATCGTATGCTC
The DNA here is from genome assembly GCA_964561325.1 of uncultured Flavipsychrobacter sp. Lineage (GTDB taxonomy): Bacteria > Bacteroidota > Bacteroidia > Chitinophagales > Chitinophagaceae > Nemorincola. Next base: position 14,703 of record CAZLPE010000014.1, on the reverse strand, counting down.
TACATACGGCTAGCGTTTCGAGCGCCACTGCCTTGTAATCGTCGTATGCAATATTCTTCAATCGCAGTTGTATCCAGTCTACCCCGCCCTTGCATGCTTGCTCCGCAAGCTCCGGACTTGTTGTGATATATTGTAGCTTGCTAATCTGCCTCATTGATGACCTATTTGATGGTACCCTAATAGTGTTTCGTTGCTTGCTAAAAATACTTGCATGTAGCTATTTGCTTGTTTTGCAGCATTTTGTATATCATTACCTAAAGCAAGCTGCGCGGTAACGACCGACGACAAAACACAACCGCTACCATGCTTTTCTCCCAATGGTATTTTTTTGTTTACAAAAGTCACCTCCCCATCGCAAGTAAATAATCTATCCGTTATCACCTCACCATCTCCATGCCCACCTTTGAGATATATTGCCGAATCTCCTGCATACGCCTGCAAATTATTTAAACCATCCTGCCCGAACAACGTAACAGCTTCTGGCAGATTTGGCGTAAGGCATGACACCTTGCTCATCAATTCTTGTAGTCGCCAACGTGCAGTATCATGAAAACTGAAGCCAGCGCTTGCTTTCAACACAGGATCATAAACTATTTTGGGTTGCTCAATGCGGTTATGCAAAAAATCGAGTAGCTCAATAAGCGTATCCCAGTCTTTAACGATGCCAATTTTAAAGTACTCTATACCAAACCTTCTCAGCAAAACATCCACTTGCCTCTTTATTTGCTCCAGACTCACCCAGTCTACGCCTTCAAATTGCACATCGTTTTGGTAGGTAAGCGCAGTAACTACGCCCATACCATATACGCCCATAGCTTCCATGGTTTTTATATCAGCCAGCACGCCGGCTCCGCCCGATGGGTCAAAGCCGGCAATACTTAGCGCATATGGTCGAGTTTTACCACTCATGTTTACTATTGACTACAACATCAGTTACAAATACACTTCACTACCTGCTTCTACAAACTCCTTAGATTTTTCCTGCATGCCTTTTTGCAATTCAGCCTCTTTCTGAGAGTAATCGCGTATATCCTGCGTAATTTTCATAGAGCAAAAGTGAGGTCCGCACATTGAGCAGAAATGCGCAATTTTTGCGCCTTCCGCCGGTAGCGTTTCATCGTGAAATGATCGCGCTGTTTCCGGATCGAGCGACAAATTGAATTGATCTTCCCAACGGAACTCAAAGCGCGCCTTGCTTAGTGCGTTATCTCTATACTGAGCGCCCGGATGCCCTTTAGCCAAATCGGCTGCATGCGCAGCTATTTTGTAGGCTATCACGCCATCTTTTACATCCTTTTTATCCGGCAAGCCAAGGTGTTCTTTTGGGGTAACGTAGCAAAGCATTGCCGTGCCATACCAACCAATCATAGCAGCGCCTATGGCCGAGGTGATATGATCGTAACCCGGAGCAATATCGGTAGTTAGTGGGCCAAGCGTGTAGAATGGCGCCTCTGAACAATACTCCAATTGTTTCTCCATGTTTTCTTTGATCAAATGCATAGGCACGTGCCCGGGTCCTTCTATCATTACCTGTATATCATGCTTCCAGGCAATTTTTGTCAGTTCGCCAAGCGTTTCCAGCTCTGCAAACTGTGCAGCGTCGTTAGCATCTGCTATACAGCCCGGCCTGAGGCCATCGCCAAGCGAAAAACTTACGTCGTAAGCCTTCATAATTTCGCATATCTCTTCGAAGTGCGTATACAGGAAACTCTCTTTGTGATGCGCAAGGCACCATTTTGCCATGATGCTACCACCGCGCGAAACGATACCGGTAACTCTTTTTGCGGTAAGCGGTATATAACGCAACAATACGCCGGCATGTATCGTAAAATAGTCAACGCCTTGTTCAGCTTGTTCTATCAACGTATCTCTGAATATCTCCCAGGTCAGGTCTTCTGCCTTACCATTTACTTTTTCGAGCGCTTGATAAATAGGCACAGTACCCACTGGTACCGGACAATTACGAATTATCCATTCGCGGGTTTCGTGTATGTTCTTACCCGTCGACAAATCCATAAGCGTATCGCCGCCCCACCGACAACTCCAAACCGCCTTTTCCACCTCTTCTTCAATGCTGGAAGTAACAGCAGAATTGCCAATATTAGTATTGATTTTCACCAGAAAATTACGGCCAATGATCATTGGCTCCGTTTCCGGATGATTAATATTAGCTGGAATAATAGCCCGACCGCTTGCTATTTCGTCGCGAACAAATTCAGGTGTTATTTTTTTCAGCGGAGTGTTGGCGCCAAAGCTATGCCCGGGATGCTGATTCCACAATTCATTATTGGTCTGCAGTTCGTCTATACGTTGGTTTTCCCTTATGGCAATATATTCCATTTCGGCAGTAATAATGCCTTTGCGCGCATAGTGTAGCTGACTAACGTTGCACCCTGATTTAGCACGCATGGGTTTTCTTATATGTTCAAAACGCAAAGAGTCCAATTTTTTCTCTTGCAGCCGCTCATTGCTGTAATGAGCAGTAAACTCCTCCAGTTGCTGCACATCGCCCCTGCTCTTTATCCATTCTTCACGTAGGCGTGGCAGTCCTTTTTTAATATCTATCGTAACATTTGGATCAGTATACGGGCCGCTTGTATCATACATGGTCACAACAGGATTAGGAATTAGTTCTTCCATTCCAAAAGACCGGGTTACTGTTGGCCCAACAGCAACTTCGCGCATAGCCACTTTTATGTTATGCAACTTGCCTTCAACAAATATCTTCTTTGATGCCGGATAAAACCCAGATTTAATACTGGCGCTTTCCGGAGCTTGATCTTTCTTCATATATGCTGCTTGGTTTTTATAATAATGACACTAAAATAACTAATATAACACGTAAAAAATCACAACTATTATCCGCCTTGGGTAGCTTTTATCAACGTAATTTTATCGCCATCCTTAATAATGCATGTACTCCATTCATTGCGCGAGGCCACAACATTATTTATCGCCAATGCAATACCCTTATCTGATATAATGTTAATTGCTTGCAAAACCGTAGGCACAGTTGCATCTTCAGGCAAATCGTGAGCGACATTGTTGATATAAACGTTCATGTATTTTCGTTTAATGTAATTGTAGTTTCCGGTAAGGCGTACAGCGCCACCGATAACATTATGATACAATAAACTTTTAGGAGATGAAATACGGAAATATTACGATCTGCTTTTCCCTTGCGCAGGTATTACCCTGATCAGGTTCGAAGGGTATAATCTCAGCCGAATGGCACCCCTAAAGTCTGTAACAAAGATAAAGGATATTATCTGATACAATCCCTACATAATTTTTTGCGCGGCATTTTATTTAACAAAACACACATAAACCTAAAAGCGTATTAATTAATAAGTAACAATCGCCGGACGCCCAAACTGGTCGGGAAATAGAAAAAATGCGGTAATTTGCGCCCCGAATGAGTATTAAGGTCAAGATTGTTAATGATCCCGTATATGGTTTTATCCGTTTCGCCGAGCCGGAACTAATCAAGATTATAGACCATCCTTGGTTTCAGCGGCTGCGCAATATCAAACAGATGGGACTTGCTCATTTGGTATACCCTGGCGCTGTACATACACGCCTCGCTCACTCATTGGGCGCATGCCATCTTATGGGCAAAGCCCTCGATGAGTTGAAAACAAAAAATATTGTCCCCGACAAAGACGAATATCTGGCCGCGCGGGTAGCTGCGCTCATGCATGACATAGGCCACGGTCCTTTTTCGCATTCGCTTGAGAACACCTTGGTTGGCGTACACCACGAATCGCTATCCAGAATGATCATGCACAAAATGAACAATCAGTTTGGCGGTTTGCTCTCAAAAGCAATTCAAGTATTCGATCATTCTTATAAGAGCAAATACCTGCACCAGCTTGTCAGTAGCCAGTTAGATGTGGACAGAATGGATTATCTAAACCGGGATAGTTTTTATACCGGCGTAAGTGAAGGTGTGATAGGATACGATAGGATTCTGCAAATGCTGACAGTGAGAGATAATGAATTAATGGTTGAGGAAAAGGGAGTGCATTCTGTAGAAAAATTTATTATTGCCCGCAGACTAATGTATTGGCAGGTATATCTGCACAAAACCGTTTTGGGCGCTGAAATGCTACTCATCAATATTCTGAACCGGGCTAAAGAACTTGCACGTTTAGGTGTTGATCTGTTTGCTACCCCTGCCCTGAAGTATTTTTTATACAAAGACCTCACAGAAAACGACTTTAAAGAAAACCCTGAGCATCTGGAGTATTATTGCCAACTTGATGACAATGATGTTATGGCATCTATAAAAGTATGGCAGTCGCACAACGACAAAATACTATCTATGATGTGTAAAATGCTAATTTTAAGAAAATTGTACAAAGTGACGCTCAGTTCTGAATCTTTGGCAAGCATTTTGGAGGAGAAACAAAATAGAGCCAAGGAACTGTGGCAACTTAAAGACAATGAACTGAAATACTTTGTGTTTGCAGGCATGACTTCCAACAGTACCTACAATATCAACGACGAGCTTATAAAAATTGAAACTAAAAACGGAACAATAAAAAACATTACTGAAATAGACGATTCACTTGTTAATCAAACACTTGCCAGAGCTGTACGCAAAAATTACATTTGCTACATTCAGTAAATAGAAGGACATTTGAAACAAGGGCATTACCATTGCGCTGTTTTAAAACACTTGATAAACATTATGAATTTCAGAAATTAATCGCCAATGCAGTTTACAGCCCACCAGATAGCAACCTTAATTCAAGGCAAAATAGAAGGAGACCCCAACGCTAAAGTTAGCGGTGTAGCAAAAATAGAAGAAGCCGTAACAGGTTCGCTCAGCTTTATCGCCAACCCAAAATACGAAGAATATCTTTACACATCAGGAGCTTCTATTATTATTGTAAACGAATCATTGGCGCTAACCAGCCCTGTTTCAGCAACACTTATAAGAGTACCCGACGCATACAGCAGTTTTGCCTTTCTACTCGAAAAATATAAAGAAATGATATCGGGTAGCGGCAAATCTGGAATCGAACAACCAAGCTATATAGCTGCATCTGCCAAAATAGCTGCTGATGTATACATTGGAGCATTTACTTATATTGGCGATAACGCCAGCATTGCTGCAGGGGTTAAAATTTATCCGGGCTGCTATATTGGCTCAAATGTTACTATCAAGGAAAATACTAAGCTTTTTGCCGGGGTTAAAATATACGACGATTGCCACCTTGGCAACAGAGTGGTAATTCACTCGGGTACGGTGATAGGCGGCGACGGATTTGGTTTTGCTCCGCAAGCCGATCATTCTTACAAAAAAATACCCCAGATTGGGAATGTAATAATTGAAGACGATGTTGAAATTGGCTCCAACACTACAATAGACCGAGCCACTATGGGCTCTACCGTTATTAAAAAAGGAGTAAAACTGGACAACCTGATACAGGTGGCGCATAATGTAGAAATTGGCGAGCACACTGTGATAGCAGCGCAAACAGGCATATCCGGCAGTACCAAAGTGGGAAAATACAACACCATAGGCGGACAAGTGGGCATGGTGGGCCACATACAAATAGCCGATGGAACCAAGATAAATGCACAGAGCGGCTTGTCTAAAAACGTTACCACTCCAAACAGCGTACTCAATGGCAGCCCTGCATTTGATTATAAAAGCTCATTAAAAAGTCAGGCAATATTCAGAAATCTACCCGATTTGCAACGCCGATTGCAAAAACTGGAAGAAACGCTGGAGGAGGTGACAAAAAAATTAGCAGCGCAAAACGAAAATGTATAAGCAGCGACTGTTGCGCTGCTTCTTATTTGCAATCCAATACCGGTTATTACCTTATTTGTTTTGAAAAAATCGTAAAAAGTCGTGCAATTTTCTCAAATTTGCTGAACTATTGGTTTCAGCAAACAAGCTGTCGATTTTAGTTGTTACAAATTGCTTATTGGCATTGCAATACCTAAAGCGTACGATTGATATAAGAAACTACTTTTAAAATCGAGAACATAAAAAGACCCATACGTTGCACTCCACACACAATAGTAAGAATCAACAGACACTAAAGGGTTCTGTAACACTCCATGGGGTAGGACTTCATACCGGCGAGAAAGTAACTATGACGATGCGCCCGGCAAATCCTAACTATGGTATCAGGTTTCAAAGAATCGATTTACCAGAACAGCCTGTAGTGAAGGCAGATGTAGATTATGTAGTAGATACATCGCGCGGCACAACGATTGAGTACAATAATGCGAGAATAAGCACCATCGAGCACACTATGGCAGCCTTGGTGGGCTTGGGTATAGATAATGTACTGATAGAACTTGACGGCCCTGAAGTACCTATCATGGACGGTAGCGCCCGGTATTTTATGGAAGCTATTGAAAGCGCCGGAATATTGGAGCAGGACGCAAAGCGTATAGTCTATTCTATAGACACCAATATACACTACTACGATCCGGTAAAGAAAGTAGACATGCTGGCATTGCCCTCGCTGGAGTATCAGATAACCGCGCTAATAGATTTTAATTCGCCGGTTTTAGGTACCCAACATGCCACACTAAAACACCTCAACGAATTTAAAACAGAGATAGGCCCATGCCGTACCTTCTGTTTCCTCCACGAGCTTGAATATTTGTTAGACAACAATTTGATAAAAGGCGGAGATTTAAGCAACGCTATAGTTGTAGTTGACAAAGTAGTGCAACAAGAAGAGCTCAATCGCCTTGCCAAAGTTTTTAACAAACAGAAAATTGAGGTAAAGCAAGAAGGCATACTGAACAATATACAATTGCATTTTGCAAATGAACCTGCCCGCCACAAACTACTGGATGTAATCGGCGATTTGGCGTTATGCGGACATTCTATAAAAGCCCACGTCATAGCCAGCCGTCCCGGACATGCATCAAACGTAGAGTTTGCTAAGAAAATAAAGCAATATATCAAAAAGAACAAACACCTGGCAGATATACCGCATTACGATCCATCGCAAACTGCTATTTACGATGTAAACCACATTACAAAAATACTGCCGCACAAATTCCCGTTCTTGTTTGTAGATAAGATTATCGAATTGAGCGACAATCATGTAGTAGGCGTTAAAAGCGTAACCTTCAACGAGCATTTCTTTCAGGGGCACTTCCCCGGCAATCCGGTAATGCCGGGTGTGCTGCAAGTAGAAGCATTAGCGCAAACCGGCGGCATACTGGCTATGCATAATATAAGCGATCCTGAAAACTACGATACCTATTTCCTGAAAATAGACAAGGTAAAGTTCAAAAATCTGGTGCGTCCCGGCGACACATTGTTACTTAAGTTAGAGTTGTTGAGCCCAATACGCAGAGGTATCTGCGAAATGAAGGGAACTGCATATGTTGGTAATAAACTGGCTACCGAAGCTGAACTGGTAGCGCAAATCATAAGAAAAGATAAAAAATGATTCACCCGCTTACATACGTCCATCCGGACGCGAAAATTGCCAATAACGTAAAAATCGACCCATTTACCACCATTCATAAGAATGTGGAAATTGGCGAGGGTACTTGGATTGGTTCTAATGTCACCATAATGGAAGGCGCACGGATAGGTAAAAACTGCCGTATATTTCCAAGTTCTGTAATATCGGCTATACCACAAGACTTAAAGTTTAAGGGTGAAGATACCATCACAATTATAGGAGATAACACTACTATACGTGAATGCGTTACGATAAACAGGGGCACATCTGATAAAAACGTAACCAAAATAGGCAACAACTGCCTTATAATGGCTTACACCCACATAGCGCACGATTGCGAAGTAGGCAACCACTGTATATTTTCGAATAATACTACGCTTGCCGGCCATATCATAGTGGGCGATTGTGTGGTGCTGGCTGGTCTTACAGCCGTACAGCAATTTGTACGCATCGGCTCTTATGCATTTGTTACGGGAGGTTCATTAGTGCGCAAAGACATTCCACCATATGTTAAGGCAGCTCGCGAACCGCTCTCCTACGTAGGTGTAAACTCTGTAGGACTTAAAAGACGCGGATATTCTATCGAAAAAATAAACCACATACTGGATATATACCGCATACTTTTTGTGCGCGGTTATAATGTGTCTAAAGCGCTGAGTATTATAGAAACAGAGATACCGGTATCTGATGAACGAGACGAAATAATATCATTTGTTCGCGAAACAGGCCGGGGCATCATGAAAGGATACAGACGGCATAGCGAAGACATGCCTTAAGCCAACAAAATTATTTACCCAACAACCACCAATTCTATTCTACCATGCAGGAATATTTTTGGTGGTTTTTTATTAACTGTATGATTTTGTCACCCGATGAAAATAATACTTGAGCATATCAGCAAACGGTTTCAACGTTATTGGATTTTTAAGGATGTGAACTATACGTTTAGTCAGCCTGGCGCCTATGCTATTCTTGGTCCAAACGGCTGTGGAAAGTCGACGCTGCTGCGTATTATAGCGGGTATGCAACCTGCGTCTATGGGCAAAACCCAATTTGAAAATGACAATAAAACGATTAATCCGTCTGAAATTTTCAACTTAGTCAGTTTTTGCGCGCCCGGTATGGAGCTTGTAGAAGAACTGACGCTCAAAGAATTCCTGGATTTCCATTTTTCGTTCAAACGTCCGCTACCCGATCTTACTATTGAGAAAATAATTGCAATTACCGGACTTCAAGACGCAGTAGATAAACCGATTGCAGATTATTCATCTGGTATGAAGCAACGAGTAAAACTTGTACAGGCTATTTGCAGCGACACGCCTGTGCTGTTGCTTGATGAACCTTGCACAAACCTTGACAAAAATGGTATAGCCCAATACCGGAAATGGATGGAAACATATGGCAAAAACCGCCTCGTAATAGTAGCTTCAAACGACGAACGAGAGTACGACTTTTGCACCGAACACATAGTTATTGAAGACTACAAATAACCATATATCTCATACCCAATCGTCAGTGAAATATCCTTTTACTGAAACTTGCGTCCGAAATGGGATTTGCATGTTCTTAAACACGAAACTATAACTATAAACGATTTACTTTTGAGGCAGTTTTATAACTGCCTATTAAAATGTTTACTTCCACTACACAAATACGGGTTCGCTACGGCGAAACCGACCAAATGGGTTACCTCTACTACGGCAATTATGCATTATACTACGAAGTAGGTCGCGCCGAAGCCATTCGGCAGTTGGGATTCACCTACAGGCAATTAGAAGAAATGGGCACTATGATGCCCGTAAGCGAGCTGCATGTGCAATACTATCGTCCGGCCCTTTACGACGATCTGATAACTGTAAAAACCTTGCTTAAAGAACTACCGGAAGGTTCTAAAATTCAATTTCATTCTGAGTTGTATAACGAGGCCGGGCAATTACTAAATAAGGGAGTGACAACGCTGGTTTTCTTTGACCCCAAAGAAAAAAAGCGCACTAATATGCCTGAAGAATTGCATACCCGCCTTTCGCCTTTTTTCACACAATCGGCTACTGATCCTGTAGATAATGCGTAGGTTAAACCCCTCAATAAAATCAGTAAAGTAATCTTACATACGTCAACAACGGATTTAACATGAGCAACATAAAGGCATCGATAATAACCATAGGCGATGAACTGCTTATAGGCCAAACAATAGATACTAATAGCGCTTGGATAGCGCAGCGTTTAAACGAATTGGGTATAGATGTAGTAAGACGCGTGGCTGTGGGCGACAACAGAACCGACATAGTAGCTGCTCTTGACGCCGAGCTTGCTAACTGTGCATTGGTACTCATAACCGGTGGATTGGGCCCCACTGCCGACGACATAACAAAACCATTACTGAACGAGTATTTTGGAGGAACCATGCGAATACATGAACCTACAAAAGAACATGTTAGGGAGTTGTTTACCAAGCGCAACCGCCCGTTTCTGGAGCGCAATCTTAAACAGGCTGAACTTCCGGATAACTGTATCGTTTTGTTCAACAAAATGGGCACAGCGCCCGGTATGTGGTTCGAGAAAGATAACAAAGTAATCATCTCTATGCCCGGCGTTCCGTTCGAAATGATATCTATTTTGGAAAACGAAGCCCTGACACGCATAAAAGAACATTTTATCACCGGCGTCATCCTGCACAGGTCTGTGATAACAGCGGGCGAGGGCGAAAGTTTTATTGCAGATAAAATTCAGGATCTGGAAGAAGCGCTACCAGTATACATCAAACTGGCATATCTGCCCGGCGCAGGTATGGTAAAACTACGCCTTACCGCCAAAGGCGCTAATCGCGAAAAACTGATTACCGAGCTTGACTTTTGGCAAAACAGATTTGCCGAACGTCTCAGTCATATTACTGTAGCGCTCGAGGACGTACCTATGGAGCAGATAATAGGCGACTGGCTAAAAACGCATAATGCTACTATAGGCCTTGCAGAAAGCTGTACGGGCGGTAACATAGCGCACCATTTTACACAGATCATGGGTTCTTCTACCTACTTCTGCGGCAGCATTGTTTGCTATCAGGTGGGGGTGAAAGTCGATGTACTCGGGGTAAACGAACAGACGATTGCACAATACGGCTCAGTAAGCGAACAAACAGCAATAGAAATGGCAAAAGGCGCTCTAAATGTGTTGAAATCTACAATATCGTTTGCCATTACCGGTTTGCTGAGCCAGGGCGGTGAAAGCGATAAAAAACCAGTAGGCACTGTATGGATGGCAGTGGCTAATAAAGACAGAGTAGCCGCTAAAGAATTTCATTTTCACTACGATCGGCTCAGAAACAAAGAGATGGCTACATCCATGGCTATGCTCATGATTTGGAAATTTATTACAAACCGAATATAACAACCTTCTTTCCTAACATTCTACCAAAACCTTAACTTCTATAATGCCTCATTCTATTGTTTTTTTAATTGGTATGCCGGCAGCTGGCAAAACTTATTGGGGTCAAAAAATTGCAGCCGCTTACGACCTTCCGTTTATAGACCTGGATAAATATATATCGCAACACGAGCAAGCCAGCATACCTGCGCTATTTGCTCAGTATGGTGAGAAGGGTTTCAGAGAGCGCGAACACAAATACCTGAACCAACTCATAAAAAACACACTTGATGCAACAGTGGTTGCATGCGGCGGCGGCGCCCCTTGCCATTCAGGTAATCTGGAAATTATGAAAAATGCAGGAGAGGTAGTATATCTCGAGACGCCGATAGCCACTATTGAAGAAAACCTGAAACAAAGCGACGAGATTCGCCCATTGCTACGCGGCAGGGCAAATCTCACTGCATACCTCGAAGACTTACTTTTTAAGCGTTTTAATTATTACATGCAGGCTCACCACATTTTACCCACAAAAGACATAGCGGTGAGTACCTTTGCACAAATCATACAATCATGCACAAACCAGCCTTAGCATCGGGCGCAATTTTTGCGGCGTTGGCAGTAGTATTTGGCGCTTTCGGAGCACATGCCCTGAAAGCCATAATGCCCGCCGATCAGATAACCATATTTGAGACAGGTGTGCGGTATCAGATGTATCACAGCTTTGCGCTGTTGTTTACAGGTGTTATTCACAGCGCCTATCCAGTAAAAATACTGCGTACCGCAACTTTGATGTTTAACACTGGTATATTATTATTCAGCGGCTCGTTATATACCATGGCGTTGCTGAGTATAAAAGGCGTAGGTATAGGGCCGGTGGGCATTATAACGCCTATAGGCGGTTTGTTTTTTATTATAGGCTGGTTATTTTTGTTAGTAGGCATTTTAAAGAAATCATAACATGAAGGTAGTAGCATTAATTCCTGCGAGGCTTGGAGCAACACGTTTTCCATCGAAGCTACTGGCGCCACTGAAAGGAAAGAGCGTAATTCGTCGCACTTACGAATCGGCGGTGAATTGCGGATTATTTGACGAAGTAATAGTTGTAACAGATAGCGACGAGATACTTGATGAGATTACGAATGCCGGAGGCAAAGCAAGAAAAAGCAAGGGCGCATACGAAAGCGGCACAGACCGGATAGCAGAAATAGCTGCCGATATGGAGGCCGATGTTTTTGTGAATGTACAAGGCGACGAACCTTTTGTGCAGCGAGAGCCGCTCGCACAATTGCTCCGTTTGTTTGAAGGCGCAGAAGGCGAAAAGGTGGAAGTAGCGTCGCTCGTGCAACTACTTACTGATTTTGCCTTCATACAAGACCCCAACTATGTAAAAGTGGCTTTGGATCTCAACAATAATGCACTCTTCTTTTCGAGAAGTATTATACCCTACCCTCGAAATAAAGATATATCCATTCCTTTCTACGAACATATAGGCGTGTACGCATTTAGAAAAAAGGCCCTAATAAACTTCACCAATTGGGCAATGACGCCTCTTGAGGCAGCAGAAAAAGTGGAATGTCTACGTTTTCTTGAACATGGCGTGGCGATAAAAATGGCCATCACGCAATATATGGGAGTAGAAATTGACACCCCCGAAGACATAATACGCGCCGAGGCGCTAATGGAAAAAAACGGGTGGGAATAATATGCAACAATCAGGAAGTAGCCTCGGTTTCTTCCTGATTTTTACTTTTTCTTTTATTTATCAGATACTTTAGTCCTTTGTAAGACAACTCGATAGCTTTCCATTTTATATACCCAAAAGCTACGTCTTTAGCCGCCGAAACTACCTTAGCTTTCAACGGGCTGCCTTCATTTCCGTTGTTGCTGTTATTAAAGCGCTGTAATAATTTGGCTTTTAGCAACTCCATTATGCCCTGTACCAAGGGGTTTTCCGGCTGAATCATATCCAGTAATCCGCCGCCGCCTTTCACCTTTCCTTCGTGGTCATCTTTACCCGTTAGCGCAGCCATTGAAAAGAAGCCGTCTTCCTCCAATGCTTTACGCTCCATAAGCAGTCGCTTGCGCTCCTTCTTAAGCTTCTCTATATTCCGAAGTTTCTTTGGGTAAAATTTCATAACAAACTACATAACCAATATCAAAACCAAAAGGATAAAGCGACAACTGGGAAAATCACTCTTCATCATCCTTAATATTGTCTTCATCACCTTCTGTCAGTACATTTATTGTCTGGTTGGCAAAAAACGTTGTGATTTTACCACGCAAACCGAGCGTTACTGCAAGCAACAGTATGTAACTACTTATTGCAAACAAGTATGATACTACCCTGGAAAAACCAGCATTGACAAAAACCTCGACAATACAAAAACCAATAAAGAGTATGATACAAAACAGTATGCATAGCACGATAATGGTGAACATAAAATAACTCAACAGATTCGATGCGCCCTCAATAAAATTGATCTTAGCCAATTTTATATAAACGTCGATGTATTGAGTTATTTTATTTTTAAGTTGTCCGAAAATACCGAGCATGCAGCAAATTAATGACTATGAATGATAAATCTCTTCTTCAATATCTATGCCTTTCTTCGCAAGTTTACCTTTCAGGTTATTCAAACCTTTTTTAAACTTCTCCATGTCCTCCTGACGCGTTTCTTTGTCTGTTGCCAAAACGTAGCCAACTGCTACTCCTACTGCTGCGCCTACTAATAATGTTGCGATGGTGTTTCCAATCTTTGCCATGTGAATATGATTTAATAATGTAAATAATCAGGCCGAATGCCTATCTATTCTTTCCTTATCAAAGATACGCAATCCGGCTTTTAGTACACTGTTATTAATCAGTTTATACGTACTTACAAGTGTAAATTAACCTTTTTTCAACATAGGCTTAAGGAATCCCACCGATAGCAATACAACCCGAATTCCACTATTTGGCATAGTACTTATTATCAAGTATGTATTGCTCCACAGCCTCTGGTACAATATACTTTATGCTTCGCTTTTCTTTAATCTGCCTGCGAATAAATGTGGACGAAAGGTTGAGTAGCGGCGCATCGAGCACCGTAACATTTGCGCCATGTGTTTCGGTTATTTCAAAACCCTCCCGATTATATACCACAAATGAATACCGCGATATCAATGTTTCAAAGTTCTTCCAGCGGTGTATGTTCTGAAAACTATCGGCGCCCAAAACTACAGAGAATCGCTCCAGCGGAAATTTCTCACTTAAATACGCCAGGGTATCTATGGTATAAGAGGGCTTGGGCAAACTAAATTCTACATTACTACCTCTAAACTTATTGTTACCCTCTATCGCCAGATTTACTAAATGCAGCCGGTCGTACTCGTTAAGTAAGGAATGTGCATCCTTTAATGGATTATGAGGCGAGACAACAAACCATATTTTATCAATATCTGTATGCGCAACCACATGATTAGCAACAATAAGATGACCTATATGAACAGGGTTGAAACTACCAAAATACAATCCGATATGCATGATCGCAAAACTAAGAAAATGTACACAGATAACAACCTTGTTTGTGGTTTTCCGTTAGCTAAATACCTGTTATTGATGCAGTAAATTCCCGTGGAACTTATGTTAATTACACATAATAAAATTCATATCCTGGAACGCTCAGTCGCTAAACAAAGGCGCATGTGTATATGATAAGCCCAATGCTATAAAAGGGGGCTTTATCTATAACGTGCCATAACATTGCATCAGTCTCCAATCATAAAAACTTAGAAAGGCGCTACTTTTTGGGTAGCGCCTTTCTAAACTATCAAAATATTCTAAACTATGCGCTAACTGCTTCCTGCACTAATGCAGCAGCTTCGCTCAACAAAATAGCAGATTTAA